>JBBAWW010000008.1:1947-45773 GCA_040397035.1 Roseiflexaceae bacterium
AAAATCAGTAGAGATCACCATACGAAGGATGAAATATGCAGTCGGAAGCAGGAAGTAACCGAGGTCGTCAATAAAAATCAGTAGAGATCACCATACGAAGGATGAAATATGCAGTCGGAAGCAGGAAGGAACGGAGGTCGTCAATAAAAATCAGTAGAGATTATTTCATACTTCAGACTTCACGTTTCCTACGTCGTTGTACGGCTGCCAGCGCAACTGGCATGGAATGACGTGGGGTGTGTTTTGGCGCAGGTATTGATTAGTCTGCTCGGAATTTATAGCCTATGCCATAGACCGTCACAATAAACGAAGGCTGATTTACATCAAGTTCAATTTTGCTACGCAAGTTACGAATATGGACGTCAATGGTGCGATCAGAGACGAACTCACCCACAAAAATCATGTCAAAAATATTCCTGCGACTATAGACCTTGCCTGGGGACGACATTAACAACGACAAAATTGCAAATTCCGTGGGAGTCAGGGTTATTTTTGAATTATTGATAGTGACGGTACGATTGGTGCTATCGAGGCGAATAAACGGATTAGTGGCCACCACATGAATATGCGCCACGCGCCGAATCACCGCATAAATACGGGCAGTGAGTTCTTTCATTTTGACGGGCTTGGTCATATAATCATCGGCGCCCATTGCCAGCACATTAACAGTGTCTTCTTCATCAATTTTGGCAGAGACAACAATAATCGGGATGTTTGAACGTGTACGTAATTTCTGGATAAATGTTTCACCATCCATTTTGGGCATCATCAAATCCAACACGATACAATCGAATTCGTGTAGCAAACACAATTGTAGTGCTTCTTGGCCATCACCAGCACACATGACAAGCAGCTGTTGTTGACTGAGATATTCACTAATTGTTTCACGCAGACTAATGCGATCATCGACAACTAATACACGGTGCATATTTATTCCATTCTGAGTCACTAGTATGCAACAAACACCGCATCGGTATTACCCCTACCTATTGATAACCTCACTATATACCAAAAACACCCCCAAAAATCGCATGTAAATGTGAAGAAAATTCTCTTGTATGCAACATCTCTGCAAAAACAGACACTCGTTCACCCTGCTTCGATAAATAGATGTGTAATGCGGTGCCAGCTTCGCGGTATATTTCACAAAATAAACGGTACACATCACTTCGTGATGTGTACCGTTTATGCATTCATTTACCGTGATTCAACACGCACCCATGAGCAAACGAAATCATTCGGTTACTTTGAATAGCATCCGTGAGCCCTGAATCGTGCCATCGATATAGAGCTCAGCCGCATAATCACCTGCCGGGAGCACATATGCAGGACCAAGATCGATTGGCACGGCCAATGTAGTAATTCCATCCGAATCACCCGACCACACACTCACATACCGTAATGACTCGTCTTCGATGCCATCGACATAAAAGCGCACCAATACATGGGCATTGGGGGCAATCTGTTGGGCATTGAGTTGCACTACCATTGGGATGGTCGCTAAATCAATAGCAGCGAAGGAATCTTGCGGCGCAAATACATCTTGGTCATCGGTGACACCGATTTGGATATCAGTAGCCTTACTACTCGTGGCCTTAATATCATATTCCAGTGTAATCGCACCAGAGCGGATTTCTTGCACTGCACTCGTTGCTTGAGTAATCGTTGCTGGTGAAAGGGTAAGCGCGGCAAAGCTACTCGTATCAGCTTGTTGTCCCGCCAATACCACATCATCAATGATATCTGCGGTTTCGTTCATTATGACCCAAAGTTGGTCATCGGGTTCATCGCCTTTGGCACGGATAGCGGCCACTTGGGTACGCATTTCGTTCAACAAGGTGGCTTGCGTGGTAGTAGCCGTCGAACCATTGTCACGTGCAAATTGAACCGCAACTTGTTGACCCAACGCGGCAATACTACGCGGTTCGCGTGATAACCAGCCATTGGTGGCGGTTTCTGCAGCGCTAAAGTCCGCTTGGAGCATCATGATATAGCCTTCAATGTAGTCAACGCTCGACTCGTCATAGCCGTATTTACGGGCATTGGCTAGGCTCGTTAACGCTTCAGGGTATTTTTGGGTGCCATACAACAACAAAGCTTGCTCATAATGCGCATCCGCATAGTCAGGTTTTTTGGTAATTGCATCCGCATAACCAGTCAATGCCTCATCGGTTTTGCCTTCGTATGCCATACTATAGGCGTTGGTATATGCTTCGATAGCGGCCGGATTAATCGTAGGAACAGGTTCGGTGTAGGTCGAAATCACCCACCCTGTGGTAATAATCGAGATAATTACCGACATCGTCAACACCATCGCCCGTGGAATATCGTGCATGACGACGCCCAAACCAAGCAATGCCAATACGAGCGCAAGCAGCGTCAAATGCACCACATAGGTGTTTGCTTTGCTATCCCAGCCTGCATCCATGGGCGCATAGGCTGCACGGTATTGTTCGGCACGGATTGCATCACGCAGGTATAATTCGACTTCGTAATGCGCGACGGCATCATCACCGAGTGCGTCATAGGGTGGTTTTAATATGGGTGATACGTTGTTTAGGGCATCGCGCATCACGTCCATTTTTGTGACAATCGACGCATCATTACGGGATTCAGCCAAGTCACGTTGTTGGGCAATAAAGTCAACCATGCGGGCGACGGCACCGGTATCAAATCCCGATTGCGTTTCACCCACACTACGAATCCGCATTGCCTCGATAGCATAGCGTTGGGTTTCGGCACGATATTGGGTATTGAGATTGCCTGAGTGGACTTGGAGCATGCCAATGATTGCTGCATAAATCGTCATGATGGCAATCGACACACCAATCCAAGGGTCGAGTTGGTTGACCCGATCAATTATTCGTTGCATTATATCAATTTCCCTGCTTCAATCATCATGGTCAATACAATACCTACTACCGAAGCCAAAATACCAACCACTCCTAACCCAAAATTTACCTGCGGGGATTCAATCAATTCGCTACACGATACGACAAGAATCATAATCGCATACAGCAAAAGAATCATCACGAGGCGATCAGTTTTGTTGCGACTTGCTTGCGAATCGGCATAAATCGCACTTGCATCGACATTTCGTTTGCCAACAATTTTCGCATACGTGGAGCGATAATCTGCCGTACGATTAAATTCACCGTTTTGTTTCACAAAGCGCTGTGGGAAGTAGCTTTTTGCGATTGTCATAGGAATCGCATCGACTTCACTCTGCTGCATGAACAACTCTTTGGTGGCGTCATCGGTACTTTCATCGGATTGGATCAATGAAATATCGCGGGCATTACTCGCTGCGACATAGTCGGCATAGGCCCGCAAATGATCACTTACGTCATTTGCAGCCCGAATCCGGGCGCTCGAATCAGTAATCAAGGCATGCGTCGCATCATTGAGGGCATCCCCCATGCTGTCATCAATCACGGACATGCGCCATGCCGTAAACGCACCACAGGCAGCAGCACATAAGAGCGCCACTGCAATCCAAATTTTGGCAAATGAATCTGTCACTCTGTTACCCTTCTTTTTCCATGTCGTACATTACTTGGATCCATACCACTTCAACATTATCTCATGTTGCGGCAGTATGAACAATCCTAAGTACCAATTTTAACAATATGTATTGTTATGGAGCAACCGTCGGCGGCAAATCACGCATCTCTGTATTCAATTGTTGCATCATTTGCCCAGCAGCATAATTGGTATAAACCCCACCAATCAAACCCGCAACACTCAGTACAGTCCAAATAATCGCAATAACCTGCCACACACCGCTGAGGTTCTTCCAATCAATGAAAATCATTCCGTACGGAACAAAGAACCATCCAGCAATTCGCAAACAACCCATTGCAATTCTCCTGTTTATAGCACCAAGGTGTGATTTAGTACATTTGTACTATATCGTTTATTGTCTTAATTGTCAATAATTATTTTGTGTATGCAAAATATTAATCTGTACAAATAAAATATTTCACCCATAAAAATTAAATCTATGCATATTAATCTATATAAATAGCCGTTTTTGTCATTTTTTATAAAAAATTATATTTTACATCAATACCTACGCTAAAACACCCCCCACGTCATTCCATGCCGGTTGCGATGGCAACCGTAGTGTGGAATCTCCCTAGGCTTGCCACAGTGACGGGGTGTGGCTCTCAGTAGGAGATTCCACGACCGTGGTCATAGAATGACGTGGGAGGGAGCGACTCTGCACCCGTTGCATACTCGGTGTGCCATACGATAGCGGAACATAACGACTGCGGTCACGAGCGCACCAACACAAATGGGTGTATTAAAATTACTTCCGCAAAAATTGCACAACGAATTAAAATCACAGATTAATCGGATAATTTCCCCACTTGGGCGTATCAATGCACCGAAGAACAACCAACGAGCCGCCTAGATTGGCGTAGGTATTGTTACATGGCACAAAAAATCACCGAGCGACATATTAATATGTTTATTCGGCGGGTAGGTGAATACCTTTCTTATTGTCGCTAGTCTCGAAAGCGATGGTATAATCAAATCAATTACAGAGAGAGGGGCAAATCATGCGTACCTGTGGCGTATTTGGCGCAGTTGTGCTTGCAATTATGCTGGTGCCGTTATTCGTGTTCACAATATTGTTTAATGGGTTCTCACAAACGGTATTAAGTTCAGCGAGTTTTGTGGCAAAGCTCAACCCACAGAACCTACAAAAGCAATTCAACGAGGCGTTACCCTATCTGATGGTGGCCGCCCTTGAAAACCCTGATGACGCAGACAGCAAGCGATTATTCACGACATTGTTCCCAGACCCTACCGTACAAACGGTGGCGAGTACGGTATTACCGCAACTGATTGCTGAGCTGAACGGGGATTATTCTACGACGGGTCAACAAAAGGTCATGGACACGAAGCTCGCACCCCTACTCACAACCATGATTGATACGGCGCCAGCGTGTAGCGCAAGTCAAGAAGCGACGATTGCGATTGCGCTCAAGGGCAATCGGGCACTTGGCGAGACGTTATGTAACCCACAAAATCCAGCAGTACGCAGTGAGTTAACAACGTATTTTACGATGCAACTACGTGATGCATTAAGTGGAAAAACCTTACAAGATAATCCCGAAAATCCAACCACCACCGCCACAATGGCCGATGTCACCGCTACCGTTACCACACTCAAGATTGCAGCCACGCAAAGCCTCGCGTGGCCGGCAATTGTGTTGGTGTTGATTATTGCGTTGGCTGTCCGTTCACTACGCGAATTATTTGGGTGGCTAGGAGCGTTGTTCAGTATAAGTGGCTTATTGGGATTGCCGATTGCATTCCTCAATAAATCACTGATTACGTTGGATTTGCATGCCTTGGTCATGCGTGATGCGCCGCAGCAGGCAGGGATTATTTTGCCGTTTCTGACGATTTTTGAAGATGCGATATTTGCGGAATATGTGCGTTGGATTACCAACGCCTATGCAACGGTATTAGGGGTGGGCATCGTACTGGTGATTGTCGCACTCATGCTGCGGCGCCCGCACAAGCCATTAAACACCGCGCTTGCACCGATGCCTGGCACTCCCAATGCGGTCGTGGCAGGGAATGATGGCACCACAGCGCAAGTCGCCGTAGAAGTCGATACGGCCGAGATTCCGATTGGACATGTAACCAAACCGCTCAGTACCGAAGAAGCCTCCGCCACCACTGATCCCCACAAATTCTAGCGCTACTACGCGATTTCGCTGGCAGTCAGATTGTCACTAGTGGGGATTGCAAGTGGGGGGAGATCGGCGAGCGATGTCAAGCCAAATTGCCGCAAAAACTGCTCACTGGTGCCAAACAACACCGGACGGCCAGCAGTATCCATGCGACCAATTTCGACAACCAATTCACGCACTTGGAGCTGACGGACCAACGTACTACAATCGACACCGCGGATGGCTTCAATTTGGGCCCGGGTAATCGGTTGCCGATAGGCAATAATCGTCAATACTTCGGACGCAGCATTGGTCAATTTGGTGGTGCCACTTTGGCCGAGCATGCGCCGTAGCACCGGTGCAGCCACCACTGCAGATACCAGTTGCGCCCGTTGATCATGGAGCAATAGACTGATACCACGCCCACGCAATTGCTGCGCGAGGCGTGGTAGTGCGTCGTGTACCGTCTGCGGTGGCACGTCGAGCCATTCGGCCAGTTGTGCCACAGGCACAGGGTCACCCGCCACAAACAACACGGCTTCAATGACTGCTTCAAGACTTAGTTGAGATATACCAGCGTCGCTCATGCATCACCCAGAATAATCTGCAATTCACGGGGGAATGACGTCATGGTGGTGGCACCATCGGCAGTACGGACAAGCATGTCTTCGATGCGCACACCAAATTCACCAGGCAAATAAATCCCTGGCTCAACCGTAAATGTCATCCCTGGATTGATTACATTCATATCACCACCCACCATGAATGGTGGTTCGTGGATGTCGATACCCAAACCATGGCCAGTACGATGAATAAAAGCATCACCAAAACCAGCAGCCACGATAACGGCGCGTGCCGCCCGGTCGACACTATCGCCTGTGGCACTAGGCAGTGCGGCTGCGGCGCGGCCAGCGGCATTGGCTGCCAGCACGGTGTCGTAGACCAATTTAGCGCGGGGGGAAGGCGTACCCACCGCAATGGTGCGGGTAATGTCTGATACATAACCATCGACGATAGCACCACCATCGATTACCACCAAATCTCCTGCGTGGAGGAGGCGCGTGCCATTGGTATGGTGCGGGCTCGCACCATTGGGACCAGCGCCCACAGCCAGATCAAAGGAAGGGACACTGCCAGCGGCGCGGATAGCTTTTTCCCATAACTCGGCGACTTGAAGCTCATTCATACCAAGGCGAATGGCGGCAATAGCCTGTGCAAGGGATGTTTCGGCGACGGTAATCGCCCGTTGCATGGCGGCAAGTTCATCGGCGGTTTTGTGCATGCGCAGTTGGGCAATCAGGGGGTCGGCATTGACGATGGTGGCAGCAGGGAGGGCGGCTTCGATGGCGCGCAATTCAAACACCCGCATTACCACGTGCTCGACGGCGATGGTACCACCCGTAATCCCAAGGATAGCGAACGCAGTAGCCACGGCGTGTGCTGAACCGGCATCGTCATCCCAGCCATAGACCGTCAAGGGAAATTGGGCTTGCGCTTGGGCGCGGGGGGCTTCCATGGTCGGCAACACGATCGCGGGTGTGCCCGCTAAGGGGACAATCAGACAGGCCAAACGGAGTTTGGTCGAAAAACCGATACCACTCAAGTAGCGCAAATTACTGCCAGGAACAAACACGGCGACATCGATGTGTTGTGCGGTCATGTAGGTACGCAATCGGTCTAAACGACTCATAGCGTTGGTTCCTCTTCTTCGTCTTCGGCTTGGGTACGGAACACCACTCGGGCTTCGGCCCAGCCAGCGACAATTACAAAATCAAATTCACCATGCAAATCACTTTGCACCAAGGTGCGTACCATTTGTTGTCCCATCCCGCTGCCTTTGTAGGGCGGTAAATGACTACTGCGCATTGGTCCGTCGTCACGAATGAGAATCATACATGTATCAATTTGTTGACACATATCGATTTGGACATTCCCACCCACATGGGCCAAGCCATGCGACAAGGCATTCACAATCAATTCATTGAGCACAATCGCCAATACGGTGGCTTGGCGTGAGGCCACCGGCAAGGCATCACCAGTAATCACAAAGTGTACCGCAAATTGGGGGTCGGTCATACTGACGACTGCATGATCCACGATTTGGCGCACGATGGCATCGACCGTCGTCACCCCGATGTCTTCGCGGCAAAGCAGATTATGCACGGCGGCGATGGCTTGGATGCGGGCTACACTATCACGCAAGGCACTAGATGCGGCAGATTCACTAGGCAGGCGGCGCAATTGCATCGTCAGCAACGCCGATATGGTCTGCATGTTGTTGCGCACACGATGGTGCATTTCTTGAAGCATGATCGATTTGACGGCCAAGGCCCGTTGGCTTTCATCAAACAAGCGCGCGTTTTCGATGGCAATCGCTGCAGCATCAGCAAAAGCGGCGAGGAGACGCACTTGTTCAAAATCAAAATAATGCTCTTGGTTGGTATAAAGGCTAATCGCCCCTAATGGGCGCTCGCCACGAACCCGCAACGGCGTGCAATAGAGTGAATAAAACCCGTCATGGGCGGCGGTTTCGGCTAATTCAGGAAAGCGTGAATCTTTGAAGGCATTGAGTACTGCGAGTGGGCGCCCATCGCGCACCGCCGCCCGAATCGATTGCGGCACCATGGCTGGATTAATAGGGGCACCATGGGTGGCGGCCAAACGCAGGCTCCCATCAGCATCTAACCGAAAAATATCAGCCCGACTGACATGGCTCAATTCCACCGCCTTATCGGCAATCAATTGGAGCAAATCATCGATGCGGAGCTGTTCGGCAATCCGTTTGGATACTTGCTGGAGTGAGGTTAATTCACGGATTTTGCGATGGAGCTGGTTATCGGCTTGTTGATAAATCTGGGCATTGGTAATAAAGAATGCCAGTTCACCGGCCACTGTTTCGACAAAATTCACTTCGCTTTCGTTGAAACGGCGTGGTTGGGCAGTTTGGACGGTCACCACCCCTTGGAGTTTGGGGGTGCCGAGGTGGAATCGACCATCACTAAACAATACAATTGGGACTGCCAGCATGCCACGCATATGGGTGGCGATGGGAGCGTGTGACACTTCCCCTAGTGCATCATGTTGCATATCAGGGATCATCAAAGGGATGCCTTGTTGGGCAGCAGATCCGACCACCCCATCGCCGAGACTCATGCGAATCTGGCCAATCATCCCAGGATCCCCTCCCGCCACCGCCCGCAATACTAATTCATCGGCATCACGGTCATAGAGATAGATGGCACAGGCATCAACGCTGCCCACATCAACCACCGTCTCAACCACTTGGCGCATCGACGTATCGAGGTCGAGGGTAGAATTTGCCGCCGCAATGATACGATGTAAGCCACGCAATTCGGCCATCCGCTGGAGTAATTCGCCTTCACGTTCGGCGTTGCGTTGCTCGGCGCAGGCTTCACCATAGGCAATCAAGAGGTAGCGACGCACTTCAACGTCTGGAAGATTTACTAATACGGCCAACGCCGGGACTGCGGCGTCAAGGAGACTACTATCACCATGAGCATCACACCAGCGCGATGCCACCACCCGTAATGCTTCATGCCCATCAGGCACATGCGTCGGGAAGAATTCGACAGGGTTCATGGCGTGGCTCCTGTGACTGGTTGCCACAACACGGCATCGGCCCATACCCCACGCGCGCCAATAGCATCACGCATGGGCAAAAGGACATCGCCACTACTCTCAAATTGATAGGTGCCTAAATCAACCCATTCATTGGCCGCCGCTTGCATATCTACCGGCATTTCGCTCACGCCATCACGGTGCCTGATTTGAAAAAACACCCCATCACTATCAATCAAACCACTCAAGGCATAGGGTATATAGACGAGTACCCGATACGTGCCCGGGCTTGGGATAACCGCATGCCATTGACTAATAGCCAATGGGAGCAACGGTCGGGCGCGCCATGGGCGCAGGCGGTCGGCACCACGTTGGGCAGCAGCAAACAAGGCCGTATTGCCGACCCCCGTTTCGACGGGGGTGAGGGTGGTACCCACCACAGTAAATTGGGCAGTATCACTACTATCGACCAACACACTCCCTGGTGCAGGAGGGGTACATGGTGAGGGGCGATCAGCCCACAACCAGACACTTTTGATTCCAGCAGGATGCGTCGCCCATGGATCGGGTGCACTACTACACCAGCCATATGGGTCAATGTTGACACCTCGATATTGCACCCCAAAGTGCAAATGGGGACCCTTGGAACAACCAGTGTTCCCAACCACACCGAGTTGCTCGCCTTGAGCAACTGTTTGGCCAATATCAACGTTAACTTGTGACAAATGCCAATACAAGGTGCGCAAATCAGCACCATGATCGACAATCACCGCACGCGTGTCGCAGTTGTCATCAGCGATGCCCGCAAAAATCACCGTACCAGCGGCAGCAGCGAATGCAGGATCGGGCGGCGCTGCGGCATAATCCCAGCCATCGTGACCATTGTAGGCAAAGGCCATATCGGTTTCACTGTGCCCCCAATAGGTCATAATTCCCGCCGGCATATCACGTGTCAAAAATGGACCGCCATGATCAAAAAACGATGTCACAGGAAACGATTCTTTGAGCGGATAATGCAATATCACCGGCGGAGCATTTCCGGTAGGGACTTGGACAGGTAATGCTCCAAACAAACGTTCATAGGTTTCATTGAATTGCCACAACGCCACATCGAGGCGATCAGCCCGAATGGTGGGGGCCAACAAGCGCGCCATCACATATTGGGCATTACTCAAGTAGGCCGGTGCGTCAGCTTCACCATCTGCAAAATGAAGTGGCGGCCGCGTCGGTAAATCGCGGCGAGCATAAAACATTTCACGGGTAGCCCAGCGCATTTGGGCCGCAAATCCTGCAAATCTGCCCTCATCACCGGCATATCCAACCGCCCAGGTATAGCGTTCGTTGGGTTGATTGGGTTGGGTCACCAGATCTGCTTGGTATTCGATGAGTGCAAGAATGATTTTGGGGCTCACACTGTAGTACAACGTCTGGCCAATGAGCGCCGCACCAAACGGGTAGCGCCGACCATCCACATAAAGGGATACGTCTGCCAAATCACCGCCCGCAGCGCCAACATAGGTTTGAATGGCCCCACTATCAAAATCAGGAGCATAGACGAGCTCGTCCATACTCAAAAACCGCCGCGCGGGGGTGGGTTGCGCAGTAGGCAGCGCAGTTCCTACTGGGCTAGTAGGAATGATAGTACCCACCGCTATAGTAGGCACAATGGGGACGGCCGTGGCTGTCGCCGCACCGTCCCCACTGACTTCCACCACGCGCCCACGTACCAACCACGCCACGCCACCGCCCACGATGAAGACAGCAAGAATCGCCGCCAACAACCAGCGCATCGACAGGACTTGGGACGATGGAGGGCGTTTATGCATGCCTATTGCTCGCTGATGGTAATCGACTCCATGGCCTCACCGGGGGTCGTCGCTGACTCGGGATCACGCAACGGGATACCTTGGACGATATCTTGACCGGCAGTCACTTCACCAAAAATCGTATATTGATTGTCCAAATACGTCGCTGCAGCCGTCGTAATAAAGAATTGTGAGCCATTGCCATTGACATCATTACCGGGACGTGCCATGGCCAAATACCCAGGCTTGTCAAACGATACATTGGCGGAGAATTCACCCTTGACGGTATAGCCAGGGCCGCCCATACCGGTACCGGTCGGGTCGCCACCTTGGGCCATGAAATCGGCAAGTACGCGGTGCCAGGTCAAGCCGTTGTAATACCCATCACGTGCCAAAAAGACGAAGCTATTGACGGTCTCGGGAGCCAAGTCGGGCCGCAATTTAACCACAATATCGCCACGGGGAGTTTTGATGGTGGCAGTGTAGGATTTGTTGACATCAATTGTCATCGGCGGCGCTGCGGGGTATTGTTTGCCAGCAGCAGGCGCTGGTTCTGCGACAGCAGCAGGCACTTCGGTTGCAGCAGGCACCGCGGCATCAACCACAGCCGTAGCCTCAGTAACGACCGTGGTGACATCCATTTGACCGGCGGTTGGTGCCGCAGGTACACCACCATTGAGTGACAACACCGAAATAATCAAGATACCGACAACGACTACCGCTGCCAACACTGCCGGCAAATTACTTTGGGGCGTGCGTGGCGTTTGTTTTTGTTTTTGTGACACGAGAATACCCTTTTGCTAGTAACAACGAACACATGCATTTAATTATAACGTGAATTACCAACTAATGCGGTAAGCGTGCATGGCATGTGCGCCGTAGGATAATCGCCCCGACGTCATTGGGCGATTACCAGTCGCCGTGCCGCACATACCGATACATCAATCAACCCACCGGCGACTGTATTAATCGCCCCTACGACTTCCTACTTCATGCTTTCTACGTCCTACTTCTATCACGGGTATAATACACAGAATAGGCAATATGCTCCACGGACAGCAGTGTGGTCGATGGGGCGGAGAAGTGACTTTGATGAACGAACATGCACAAACGCATAGCCGCAAACTTGACCACGTACGGATTGTGCTTGACGAAAACGTCGCCGCCAAGGGCATCAGTACTGATTTTGAATGCTGGCGTATGCCCCATGAGGCATTGCCAGAGCTCGACATGGCGGCAATCGACTTACACACTACTTTTTTGGGGAAATCATTGAATGCCCCACTCTTGATTAGCTCAATGACGGGCGGTGCCCACGACGTCACTTCTATTAATATTGTGCTTGCCCAGGCCGCACAGGCCTTGGGGCTTGGAATGGGCGTCGGCTCACAACGTGCTGCCATCGGCAATCCAGATCTCGCAAAAAGCTATCAAGTGCGCCGCGTAGCACCAGATATTTTGTTGATGGCCAATATCGGGGCGGTCCAACTCAACTATGGCTACGGGGTCAGCGAATGTCAACGGGCGGTTGACATGATCGAAGCCGATGCGCTTATTTTGCATCTCAACGCCCTCCAAGAGGCAGTACAGCCCGAGGGCAACACCAATTTTGCTGATTTATTACCCAAAATAGCCGCGGTCTGTCGCGCCCTCAGCGTGCCGGTCATCATCAAAGAAGTGGGCAACGGCATCGGTCCAGCTACCGCCCGCCGCCTCATCGAGGCTGGCGTGGCAGCGATTGATGTGGCTGGGGCAGGTGGCACGAGTTGGTCAGAAGTCGAGCGCTTCCGGCATCAACAGAGTCGCCAAGCCCAAGTGGCAGCCAGTTTTGCTGATTGGGGTATCCCCACCAGCGAATCAATCCAACAAGTCCGGCGTGCATTGCCCAATACGCCAATCATCGGCAGTGGCGGGGTACGGAGCGGCGTCGATGTCGCCAAAGCGATTGCCCTGGGGGCCGATGTCGTTGCCACTGCCAAGCCCGCATTATTTGCGGCCGTAAGCGCCCACGGCAGCGATGCCGTCTACGAAGAATTACAAGGGTTCATCCAAGAATTGCGCGTGGCAATGTTTTGTAGTGGGTGTGGTGATATTGCGGCACTGAAGCAATTGCCGCTCAGCCGACGTGATGCCCAATGACCGCCATGCTCCCTATTGCTAGTCAACCACTCCATACCATTGTGGGCAGTCGCACGCGGGCTGGCGTATCGCCAAGCCCGCGCACCGTGTTTGTGCTCGAAAAAGCCCAACGCGACCGCCTCGTATTGCTCGACACTCAGCTCGCACCGTTAATCCGGCGTTACAGCGTGGCCGACGACATCCAGCGCTACGGGATGATTCCTAGCCAGAAATTTTTGTTGTGCTTGCCTGCCGGCTGGACTATACAGCACTGCCAAACTACTGCCACCGGCAATGATGCCTGGCAATGCATTGCCGAGCGCTATCCGGCGTTGGCACGGCATCTCGCAATTCCCATTGCAGACCGGCCATTTACGCCGAACCACTGGTGGGAATTACCCAGCGATGCAATCATCCCACACCCCCAGCAACCAATGTGTACCTGGCAACAAGTCCGTACCCAAGTGCACTTTACCGTAGTCACACCCGGTCACGTCAACGCCAATCCGTGGCTGCCTAGTGATGCCCCGTGGCTCCTCGGCATCCTCAATAGCACCCCCATGCAACGCTGGATACAACGCACCAGTACCCGCACCGCTCAAGTCGCTACCAGCATGATTGATGATTTACCCATCCCCACTGCGCTGATCGATCACCCCGAGTTACATCGGCTCGCTAGTGCCAACATGACCATCGTCACCCAACGCATCCAGCTCAACCAACAAGGGCTAGCCACCTTGGTGCGCAATTTTGCCCCACTCGGGGTGCCGGCAGGGACATCGTTGCGCACTTGGTATGACATGGATTTGGCAGGGTTGCAGGTGGCATTACGCAAATCATTCAAAAACGACATCCCCGAACGGCTCCACGATGAATGGCGCATCTGGTTGACCCACCAACGCGAACAACATGATGCATTTGGCCACCAAATCGCCAGCAATGACCAACTCATCAATCGCATCGTCGCAGAATATTTACCCGTACCAAAGAGTTAAACGATGCAGATTACTACCCTCAATCTGCGCAATTTTCGGAATTACGCCCGCCTCGATTTACCCTTACGGGCAGGGGCAACGTTGTTTTATGGACCCAATGCTGCCGGCAAAACATCCATCCTCGAAGCCGTCGCACTGCTGGCATTGTCACGCTCACCACGCACCCATAGCGACCGTGAGTTGGTGTTTTGGCAGGCTGACCACACGCCCGAGACCCCCGCTACCGCCCGGGTCAGCGGCATGATTACCCGCCAACACGGACCAACCCGCCTCGACGTCATCATCCAACAACGCGGTGAAGCCAATACCCCTGGGAGTACGGGTGGCGCTGCCACCAAAGTCCTACGCGTTGACCAAAAACCGGTCCGTGCCAGCGATTTACTCGGCTTTTTACGGGTGGTGTTTTTTGCCCCGACAGACCTCGAACTGCTCACCGGTGCCCCCAGCGAACGGCGGCGCTGGCTCGATGCCATGCTGTCGCAACTCGACAACCACTATCTGGGTATGCTCAATCAATACACCAAAGTCATCACCCAACGCAACGCCTTGCTCCGCCAATGGCGCGAGCGTGGTCGCACCCCACGCAACGCGAGTACAGAGCTTGCGTTTTGGGATGAACAACTCGCCCACAGCGGCGCCTATATTACCATTGCGCGCGCCCATGCCATCACCGAATTAGGTATCCTTGCCCAACCAATTTACGCAAAAATATCTGACCAAACAACGGAGTTTTTTATTGAATATATGCCAAATATGCTACTTTCATCATTTGAAGAAAAAGAAGTTTGTGCACAACTCATCAGCGCTTACCAAGCCAGTCATAGCGAAGACATAGCGCGCATCCAAACCAGCATTGGTCCCCACCGCGACGACATCCACGTGCGTGACAGCGCCATGGACTTGGGCACCTTTGGATCACGTGGTCAACAACGCAGTGGCGTGATGGCACTCAAACTGGCCGAAGTCGAATTGATGACGCAGCGCACCAACGAACGCCCGGTCTTGTTACTCGATGACGTCTTGTCTGAGCTTGATTTGCAACGGCGCCGCCATCTGCTCGAAGTCATGAGCCTGCCCGACCAACAGACGTTACTCACCGCCACTGGTATCGAAGACTTTGATGCCCAGTTTTTGCGCACTGCCCAACTAATGCGTGTCGATAATGCCCATGTGTTTGATTTGTCGTCGTAAGCAGCGTCAAGCCATACCGCACCTACATGTCATCGGCACGCAACCAGCCCTGGCGCCGGAAAAACCAAAATAATAACCCACTGAGCAATACCATTCCCCCGATTGCCACCGGATACCCCCAACGCCAACCGAGTTCGGGCATTACCGCGAAATTCATGCCATAAATTCCGGCAATCAATGAATTCGCCATCAAAATAATCGAGGCAATCGTCAATACCTTCATGACTTGATTGAGCCGATTGGATTGCACCGACAGATGGACATCGAGGACTGCCGCCAATAAATCGCGGTGCAGATCGATACCATCAATCACCCGCAATACATGGTCATAGACGTCTTGGATTTGCATGTTGGTGGCACTATCGAGTGCCAACAAATCACCACGCAACAATGCATTCAAGGCTTCACGTGTCGGTGCTACATGTCGACGGAACTCGAGCAAGGTACGTTTGAGTTGTAACACATGGCGTAATTGGGCAGGGGAGGCACCCGACAATACACGAGCCTCGAGATCCTCGACACCATCACCGATTTCATCGATCAATGGGAAGTAGCTATCCACCACCGTATCAAGTACACCATGCAACAAGGTACCTTGATTCAATGTATGTGTTTGGTGGGCTACTTGCCAGCGGCGCCACGACGTATCAATCAATTCCATAGCACCATGGTGAATCGTAATTATGGCATTGGCACTCACACAGACATAGAGCGGCGTCGTAATCATGCGCAACGTCACGCCAGATTCAATCGCAAAGGCATAAAACACAAAAAAGAGATACCCATCATAATGTTCGACTTTGGTGCGTTGCCCACCATGCATGATGTCTTCGATAACCAGTGGATGTAATCCCAGTGTGGTTAATACGTCACGTTGGGGGTCGGCAATATCGAGCCAGTGCGGAGCACCATCGACCATCGGTTGCCATTGTTGTAAATCGGTAATCGGGATTTGGGCGGTTTGCGTCAAAATTCGCATGGTACGGACATCCTTTCAGTCATACTACCCACATGGTACAATCGAATCAAACCATACACAAACGAGGCAGACATGAGTCATTACGAATACGCCACTCCCGAAAATTTCTTGGGACTTGAAGGCGATCTCGCCAGCTACGCCACTGCCAAAGTGGTGGTGTTGCCCATCCCCTACGAGGCCACCGTCAGTTTTGGTCAAGGAGCTCGCGGCGGCCCGCGTGCCATCATCAACGCCTCACGTCAAGTAGAATTATACGACCGTGAATTCGATTGCGAAGCAGCCTATAGCTATGGCGTACACACCTTGCCTGCACTTGCGCCGCATACGGCCGGCCCAGAAGCGATGGTCGATGCGATTACTGCCTGTGCCCACGAACATCTCAGTGCCGGCAAATTATTAGTCGGGTTGGGCGGCGAGCATAGTATTTCGAGTGGTTTTGCCCGGGCTATTCACGCCATCCATGGCGATTTTGTGCTGGTACAAATCGACGCCCATAGTGATTTGCGTGATAGCTACGAAGGTAGCCCCTATAGCCACGCCAGTGTCGCCCGCCGTATCGCCGATTTGGGCGCTCCGATTTTGCAATTTGGCATCCGCTCGATTTGCCTCGAAGAAATGGACTACATCCGCAGTACCCCCGCCACCACCCGTGTGTGGTTCAACGATGAGGTCCACGCCGGTGGCCATTTGCCCGAACTCATCAGTCGCATCAGTGGCAAAAAAGTCTTTTTGACCATCGACGTCGATGGCCTCGACCCCAGCATCATCCCCGCCACCGGCACACCCGAGCCCCACGGGCTCAGCTGGGTGCAAACCCTCGACATTGTGCGCACGGTCTGTGCGCATGCGGAGGTGGTGGCGTTTGACTGCGTCGAGCTCGCTCCCATCCCCGGCATGCATTCGAGTGATTTCATCACCGCCAAACTCATCTACAAAGTGATGAATTATGTGATGATGAAGGCATAATCACTCAGCCACAATCTCGCTGAGATGCGTCACAATCGTCTGTAAGCGGGCTGCATCCACAAACGGATTGAGCACCACACTGCGTAACCAGCGCTGCCCATGCCACGTCGGTACCGAAAAAAAGGCCCTACCGGCGTGGTGCAAACGTTGTTGCACCGCCGTCACCGTGGCGTCACTGACCGCCGGTGGCCGGAAGCAAATCAGATTGGTGGTTGGCGGCGCAGCTAGCTCCATGCCCGCTGTCGTCAGCATGGTGGCAAATTGTTGTACGAGTTGCATACTTTGATCAATCAAATGCGCTGTACCATTGCGCCCGAGTAATTGCATTGTCAACCACAATTTAATTACATCGGCGTGGCGCGTCCCTTGAATGTTGATTTCGCCTGGATTGACCAATTCGGGGTCTTCACCCATGTATGGCGCGGATACGCGAAAGCCGCGTTGCAACAAGCCACGGTCACGCACCAACAAGGCGACACAGGTTTTGGCGACATACATCCATTTTTGGGGATTAAAAGTAATTGAATCGGCATGGTGAATCCCATCGAGTAAATGCCGATAGGTATTGGAAAAAATTAACGCCCCGGCATAGGCCGCATCGACGTGCAACCACAATCCTTCGCGCTGAGTAATTGCAGCAATACCGGCGAGGTCATCAATCGCCCCCAGCACCGTCGTGCCAGCCGTCGCCACCACACAAAAAGGATCATTGCCAGCGGCGCGTTGGTCGACAATCGCTTGGGCCACACTTGCAGCGGTGAGTCTACCATTGGCGTCTGCGGGGAGGGCGATGACGGCATCACTCCCTAACCCGAGCACCATGGCTGCTTTGCGGAGCGAGGTATGCGCCTCGGCCGATGCCAAAATCACCGGCCGCGCCGTCACGCCAAATAAGCCGGTTTTGGCGATGTCGTAGCGTAGATTGCGGGCGAGCGCCAACGCCTCGAGGTTGGCTAAACTGCCGCCGCTCACCATGACGCCCCCAGCCTGGGGCGCCAAGCCAAATTCGGCAGCGAGCAGGCGCATCAGCCGGTCTTCGAGGCGGGCGGCAAATGGTGCCATTTCGAGCGAAAGCATGTTGTTGTTGGTAGCAGCCGAGACAAGCTCACCCAAAAAAGCCGCCGTGCTGGGCATGGTGTCCATATGACCAATATAGCCCGGGTGAGCAGGATTCATCGCCCCTTGCAGGACTTGTTGGATGAGTGGCAACAACACGTCGGCAGGCTGGGGATGTTCAGGAAAGCGCACCATCATCAAGCTGCCCGGGTCGGGCTGCAATGGCAGTTGGGCGGCATTACTCAAATGCCCAATCAGCATATCAACCACTTGATGCACTAATTCCGTCACGGCGGCTTGGTTGGTGCCGTGGGGATTGACAAAGGCGCGCGGATCAATTCGACTACCACGAAGCATGACCGACCTCCTTATACACGCTGGCATCGCAATCTGCCTATTATTTAGAGAAAAACAACCAATTCTTCAGTAAATATTTGCAAATTACGGTATGATTAACTAGTGTAGCATGGGATATTGAGGTGACATGATGGAATGGCTCAATCGCAAACTTTTCCCTTTTCCCATTCACACCTATACGAGTCAAGACGGCGTCATGCGCTACGTCGACGTCGGCAGTGGCCCGGTAATGTTGTTTGTGCACGGCACACCAACCTGGTCATTACTCTGGCGGCATGCCATTGCCAAATTTGCGTCGACACATCGTGTCATAGCAATCGACCATTTGGGATTTGGTTTGTCAGATAAACCGCCAGAAGTTGATTATTCTGTGGCAGCTCATGCCGCCCGATTCCACGCCTTTGTCGATTATCTAGGGATTCATGACATTACATTAGTCGTCCATGACTTTGGCGGGCCGATAGCGCTAAGTGATGTAATAAACCGACCCGGTTTATATAAAAAACTCATCTTATGCAATACGTTTTTTTGGCCATTTGCGGGAGAATTTGTAGTCCCCACCACAATATCATTACTCAATGGCCGGGTAGGCAAGTTTTTGTACCTCAATCTCAATATGTCGCCCCAATGGTTATTACCGGCGGTGTTTGCCAATCGCCAAAATCTCGATGCCACCGTGCATCAACAATACGTGGCGCCGTTCGCCGATAGTACCCAGCGGCAGGCCTTGTGGGCGATGGTCAATGAACTCACCCCAGACAATCCATGGTTGGCGCAGTGTTGGGCGCAACGCGAACAGCTCGCCAAAATTTCTACGCTGTTGTTGTGGGGGAGCAGAGATCCTATTTTTGGAGCGCCATACTTACAACGCTGGCAACAACTGTTTCATCATGTGCAGATTTGTACCTATCACGATGCCGGACATTTTGTCCAAGAAGAAGCGTCTTTTGATTATGTAAAACAGATCCAGTCATTTATCGGCTAAGGTAACTCATACTTACGCTCATTATTGCACTGTAAAGAGTAGATTAATGCAACAGCAACCGGTTATTCACATCATCGGGGTAGGCGAAGTAGGCATTCGCGTTATAAATCAGTTAATTCGCTACGAGCCTCACTATATCACTACAGGGATAGCGATTGCCGCTGAGGCGGACACGCTTCATGATGCCCAAATCCCGATTCGGATATTGGTAGCAGATACAAAAATCACCCCACACATTACGGCGTATCTCCATGAAACGAAAATGGTGTTGCTGGTTGTGGATTATGGGGAAATACAGGATATGCAATTAGCGCACCAGACAATTGCATCGATAGGTCAGCGAGGAATTCCCGTAATCGCACTTGTCACCAATAGCAATACAATGCAGTCGACTCCCACACATCGTGTGGCATTCCAACAGTTGCAACATGCGGCAACGGGAGTGTTCATGTTAGATCATCAGCAGCCAGAGCGGATTATATCGCGGTCGAAGGGCTATACTCCCCCACAAGCAATCACCCACGCCCGCAATATCCTTAGTGATTTGCTCCGGTTGTTCCATGATCCCGGGCTAATTTCGATTGATCCCACTGATTTCGCAGCCCTATTTCACGAATCAGCAAAGGTTGGCATAATCAAAACCTATTGTGCCCAAGGACGTGATGCCAACCAGCAAATCACCGCAGCGCTACACCAAAGTCAAATCGCTACACATCAATACCCCCGAATTTTGTTACATGTCCATTGCGGCGAAGCTGTTACCCTCCCTGATATCGGCGCTATTGCCGATGAAGTTGAACGCATCTGTGGACCAGATGGCAATATCACGTGGGGATTATTTGTTGATGTCAATTGCCCGGAAGATTACCTCCAGGTTGATTTGTTTGCGGTTGAATCGGTGTGAAAACGGAGGTGCGAGGACATTCCTCGCACCTCCGTTTTATTGCAGAGACGCAGCAGACGCAGCAGGCTACGGCTCTACTGCGGCTCTACGCGCGCCATCACGATTTTATTCAATCACGTAGCGGCCGGGATTGAGTTTATTATCGGGGTCCCAGGCCTTTTTGAGTTGATGCATGATGGCGATATTGGCCGGGGCTGGTCCCCACCGCATGGGATCTGCGCCGATTTCGACCACCACATAGCCCCCAAACGGCAATAACGCTGCCCGGAGTGCCGCGACGTCGGGCATTTGGGGGGCATAGAGACGCATAAGTCCCACCGTCGGCATGATATGCAAGGTGGCATTGGGGGCAATTTCTTGTACGGCTGGATAAACCGACTCCAACGATTGCGGCGCACAGCCCATCCGGAGTTGGACGGCGTGACCATGGCTTTTGCTAAACGGGGTGTTGAGCAGATGTTCCCACGACCCAGCGGTGGCTGGTTTGGCGATGGGTTGGCGGGCACGGGCGATATTGACTTGGCGGGTCACCGCAGCAGCGGCTCCTTGCCAACGTACCCACAAGCGGATATGGTGGGGGGTGGCTTCGATGAGAAATGCAGATGGGTTAAAAGGGGGTTTGCGTAAGGCATACGCGATTTTGTGGGCATGAGTAATCGACATCCCGGTAATGGTGATACTCTCATCAGCCTCGGGGAGTGGTGCCAGTTTAAACGACACCTCGGCAATGATTCCCAGCGTCCCCAATGCGCCAATGTGGAGCTTATGCATGTCATAGCCGGCCACGTTTTTGACCACTTTGCCGCCACTTTTGATGATGCGGCCATCACCGGTGACAAAATGCATACCGAGCAGCCAATCACGCGGTGCGCCCGCGCCATGGCGCAGCGGACCACTGAGACCACTCGCCAGCAAACCACCGATGGTGGCGTGGCGGTGTTGGGGAGCATCCCACGGCAGCCATTGACGATTGACCGCCAAAATATCTTGGATGTCGCCGAGCACCATCCCCGCCCCCACCGTAATCGTGAGGTCAGAAGGGATATAGTCGCTTACCACATTGAGCGCCCGCATATCAACGACGGTGCTGTCGGGGTGGGCAGGGTTGCCGATAACCTGATGCAGACCGGCACCACGTGGCACAATCGGGCCGGTGGTATCACGCACCATACTGGCTAATTCGGCGATGGTTTGGGGTTTTTCCATATGGTACTCCGTTATACAGATTGCACATAGTCGTCGCCAACGTGACCATCACACTCAAATCCAGGCGCCAGCGGCGAGGGCTTTGGCGCCGGCCCGGGCTGATTTGATATCGCCACACGATGCGCCGGTGGGGATGAGTTTACAGGGATTCATGACGCCGCGGCTATCGAAACAGGCCCGCATTTGGCGCATGGCCCACAAATCATCCTCGCTAAACAGCCATTTCATGTAGTCGCGTTTTTCGATGCCAATACCGTGTTCGCCACTAATCGTACCGCCTGCGTTGACACACGCCATCAAAATCTCTTCGCTGGCGGCCACTGCCCGCTCGATGATACCTTCTTCGCGAATATCAAAGAGCAATAGCGGGTGCAGATTGCCGTCGCCAGCATGAAAAATATTGACGATGTGGACGCGTTGGCGTTTGGCGACCTCGCGGGTCAAGCGCAAAATCTCGGTGAGCTTAGAACGAGGCACCACGCCGTCTTGGATGTGGTAGTGGGGTGCGAGGCGGGCACAGGCCGCCAAGGCGCCTTTGCGCCCCGACCAGAGTTTTTTACGTTGTTCTTCGTCTTGGGCTACCCGTAATTCACGTGCTTCAAAGTGGGCACAGATATGCTCGATTTGGGCAGTTTGGGCGGCGATTTCTTCATGCATACCGTCGATTTCGATGAGCAGCACCGCTTGGGCGTCGAGAGGGTAGCCGGCATGTACTGATTGTTCAACCAGGGCGATGCCTTGGCCTTCGAGCATTTCGAGGGCGGCTGGGATGACTCCTTGGGCAATAATTGCCGACACCGTATCGGAGGCACTATCGAGGTCATCAAAGATGGCTAGGAAGGTTTTGACGCCCTCGGGGTTGGGCATCAAGCGCACGGTTAATTCGGTGACAATCCCCAACGTCCCTTCGCTACCCACAATCACGCCCAGCAAATCATAGCCGGGGGCATCGGGGGCGGTATTGTCGATGGTGGTGATACTACCGTCGGCGAGCACCAATGTCACCGCCAACACATGACTAGTGGTAATGCCGTATTTGAGACAATGCGGGCCACCCGAGTTTTCGGCGGCATTGCCACCAATCGTCGAGGCTTTTTGGCTGGAGGGGTCAGGGGCAAAATGTAAATGCCACGGCGCGGTGAATTCGCTCAAATCGGTATTGATCAGGCCGGGTTGCACGCGGGCGGTCCGCGAGACATCGTCGACATGCAGCACCTTGCTCATGCGCCCGGTCGAGATCACCACGCCACCGGCAGCCGGCACCGAGCCGCCCGACAAGCCGGTGCCACCACCACGGGCCACGATGGGCATGCCGGCAGTAGCGGCGATGCGCACACAGGCGGCCACTTCGGCGGTAGTGGCGGGCACCACCACAATATCGGGGCGCGCCATGTCGAGCGCGCTGCCGTCGTATTCGTACATCATCAATTCTTCGGGGCGCCACAGCACATAGCGTGTGCCAATGGCGGCAGCCAAATCATGAACCAATTGGGCGTATTCGGGCGCAAGTTGATTGGGCATGGCATCCTACCTCATGTATGGTGGGGATGAGGGAATTATACCATTCAATGCATGTGCGTCGTGGTGCGAGGACATGCCTCGCACCTACGCCGTCATGCCCGCCAACTGTGTTGCGGATTGTATCCCAACATTCGGCGGGCTTTGGCGATTGACAGCAACGTTTCGTTGGGGCCGAGGGCGGGGTCGAGTTGCACACCGGGGAAGCATTGGGCGACGAGTTGGGCATTACTCTGCGCCATCACGGTATCGCCGGCGGCAATCACAAATACTTCGGCACCGGTCAGGCTGGCTTCGAGGCCACGGCGACAGCTCTGGGCCACGTCACGTGAATCCACATAGCCCCACAAATTGCCTTTGCGGATGTGAGGATCGGATTGCCAATCGGCAAAACGGGGGTAGTCGTGCGGTTCCATCAGATTCGAGAAGCGCAGGCCCACATAGGTGGCACCGCTCCAGCTGGCAAACTGGCGAGCCATTTCTTCGCTGACCAGTTTCGAGAGGGCGTAGCTACTTTCGGGGGCAATGGTCAATTCGGTCACGGGGAATTGGGGCGGGATACGGCGTTCAAACGGCAAGCCGAGCACGGTTTCGCTCGAGGCCCATACCACCCGGGGCATGCCGAGGATTTGGGCGGCCCGAAAGACGTTGTAGGTCGAGCCGGTATTGTGCATAAACATGACTTGCTCGCTCCGCCCAGTGGGGTCGGGGTTGGCCGCCAAATGGACGACCGCGTCACAGCCATGCATGGCCTCGATGGTTTCGCCCAGTTGATTCAGGTCGGTTTTGTGAAAATCACACGTCCGTACGGCGGGGGCAGTAATATCGATGTTGCGCACGGTGTAGCCAGTGCCAAGTAATTCGGCGATAGTGGCGCGGCCGGCTTTGCCGGAGCCACCCGTGACGGCGATGGTTTGCATGAATTGACACTCCTTTTGATAAAAAACACCCTGCTATGAGTATATGCCGATTGGGGGTTACTGTCACGGCAGCGGCAAGGCGGTTACGGTCCGACCACATCACCAATGTCAGTGCACATCATTCGCCCCATCCCACTTGATTTTTTCAAAAAACATCATTATTATTAACGTAGTAGGTTAATTGTAATTGGTGAAAATGTGGATGTGACATTTGCATCAAAAAAGCTCCAAAAGATTTGTGCATCAGCCAATACGTTGATTCGCGCGTATGGAATTGCCGGTGCACGAATTATTCAGCAACGCTTGACGGTGCTCCGGAGTGCCACCTCGCTTGCGACATTCACGCCATACGGGGGACCTGAGCGATGTCACGAATTAACCGGGAATCGCAAGGGACAATGGGCGATGGATCTCCACAAAGGCAATCGACTCATATTCCGGTGCCGTAACCACCCCATACCACAGCGCGCCGATGGCGGCATCGCATGGCAGGGAGTAACCGCAATTGAAATCCTGGAGGTGATTGATTATCATGACTAAAAAAACAACCCAACCGTTTCGTCCGAATTGGACAATCCATCCAGGCGAGATTTTGGCAGAATATCTTGATGCCGTTGGTATCTCCCAAATCGAATTAGCCCAACGCACGGGCTTACATACCAAAACTATTAACGAAATCATCAACGGCAAAGCGACTATTTCGAGCGAAACCGCTGCTGTACTTGCGCCAGTTTTGCACCGGCCGGCCCATTTTTGGCTAAATCTCGAACGTACCTATCAAGACGATTGTATTCGCCTCACACAACAAGCCGAATGGCAAACATACAAGGCGTGGACGACGACATTCCCTCTCAATGAAATGCGGACGCGGGGATTAATTACCCCGAGCCGCGATGTGGTCGACACAGTCCAAGCCTTACTCGAATTTTTCGGCATCGGGCATCCCAAGCGATGGGCGGTGGTCTGGCAACCATTACCTGCCACGATGACGTGCCAGCATCCACCCCAGCACCCACCGTCCCCAGAGCATCTATCGGTGTGGTTGCGCGAGGGGCAACGGGCCAGCGAGCAGCGCGAGTGCCCACCGTTTGATGCAGCCAAACTCAAAGCCGCCCTCCCTTTGCTCCGGCAATTGACCACCCAAGCGCCCGCTGAGTTTTGGGCGACGCTCGAAGCCTTGTGTGCCAATGCGGGCGTGCTGGTCATCAGAGTGCCCACATATCCGCGGCTACGAGTATATAGTGCCACCTATCGCTATCATGGCAAAACGGTGGTGCAGTTGAGCGATACACGTCGGACGGTCGACCAGTTTTGGTTTGGCTTCTTCCACACCATCGGGCATTTGTTGTTGCATGGCGTCAAAGCATCGTATCTGGCCGGCGACATTGTCGCACCGACAGATACCCCACCCACTCCCCAAGAAGCCGAGGCCGATGCCTTTGCGGCACGCACGCTCATCCCCGACGGCGCCATGCGCCGGTTTATCCGCGAGGCGCAGGCGACCTATACATCCCCGGCCATTACGCAATTCGCGGCGCAACAGGGCATCGATCCGGCGATTGTGGTGGGGCGCCTACAACAGGTGCAGGCAGTGCCCTATCACACGCCGCTCAACGAATTGAAAAACAGTTATGACGTGTAGAGACGCAGCCTGCTGCGTGTGTACACGTCCCCCGCGTGCGCTGTGCGAGACATGGGTTTGATTAAGCGGCAATTACCGCTATTGTGACATGGAAAATAGCTGATCCGCACTGATGAGAGGAGTGCCCTATGATGAATACCCGCTCCGATGAATCCCGGGTTGAGATAACCTATGACTATGGTGTTACCCCAAGCGACATGCTGATGCAACGCATGTGTGAGATTGGCATGACACAAACCCAGCTCGCCATCCGCACCGGGCTGTCACGCAAAACTATCAATGAATTGGTGCATGGAAAACAACGCATCACGCATGAAACAGCGTTACTACTTGAGCCGGTGTTGGGGTATGCGGCACGATTTTGGATGGACATGCAACATGGGTATGACGCCCTGAAGAAGTAGGAAGCATGAAGTCGGAAGTATGACGTGTATACACTACCACACGGAGATTGCACTGCGCCTGCAGCGCCATGCAATGACGTTGGAGTGTGATGCCTCCGCGCCCTCTGCGTCCTCTGTGCGAGACAAACGCCAACCCTACCGCGTCCCACGTATGAGACACGCAGTATTTCGCATTTAATCACGATCTCCCCAAGGATTTTGCCAGCTGTCTGTATCGTTATAACGAGTTGATTCATCTATCTCACGAAATTCGTGCTTGTGTTCTTCAAGATCAGCCTTATTTTGTTGTTCGGCGTCGTACAACTGCTCCAGCTCTCGATCATATTTCGTACGCCCATAAATATCAGTCTCTTCCGCATCTTCCCAATCTTCACGTGAACGAAAAATAGGGGCAGGGCGAACCTTTGGCGGTGGCGGGGGTGGATACAACATTACTTGTTTGTATGGTTGCGCAAATCTCGTTGACAGCGTGCTCACAATATGTGCAATTAGCTTGTCATCATATTGGTATTGTGGCTTGTACTGTCCAATCCCGGTAGAAACAAATTTATAAATGTGCGTGGCAGTCGCAAGGGCAGGTGTCTGTTCGTGCAAAATAGTTAACCATAAATCATCAAGGTCGTACCAATCAACAGTGCGAATACTCGCGCTATCACTGAGCCGCACATACTCAACAGTGAACCAAAGATGAACAAGCGCGTCGACAGTCAACCCGTGTGGAGGATTTTCTGGGACAAAATTAGCCAAAGAATGTAACCCATGATCAGCAAAAAACAATGAGCGCCCTAGTGGTTGATACACCGCAAGTTTACGCACTGCATGAAAATTTGCATGCTGAGTGAATAGTGCGAGCCAATGAATAAGCACAGGATTCACAAAACACCTCTCTGACGTAAATTTAAGTAGGAAACCTTACATGAGTATGTATGTACGTGTACAACCATCACGATTCACGCAGTGCTTCATACAAACGGGCAGGTCCTAAGAGAATCCGGAGCAACCCACGCAAGACATTTGGGTCATTTAGTGCCTGACGACTCATAGTCTCGTGGGCTTGAAGTGCATTGACGATGGCGTCATTGAGCGAATTATGCAAATCCGGCGAATGGGCAAATTGTTCACGACTATTATGTTGGGCTTGTTGGCGCAACACGTCATTTTCAAGCAATTTACGTTTAATGACTTCGTTGACATAGGTCAGCATATCGCCATCGGTAAGCTCGCCCTTGAAAAGATCGTTGACCATACGGATGATTTCGGCGAGACGTAGTTTTTCTGCATCACTCAATGCACCGGTACCAATAGCTGCTGCGGGGCCAAGCACGCCGTCAGATGCCACCAACGGGAGTGGCACTTCTTTCATTGGTCTGAGATTGTATGCGGTCAATTCGACATACGAGAGATCGATATGAATGTCATCACGCTCAAACACCAGCATCGGGATTAAGAGTCGATAAAAAATCATGCGTTTGTGGAATTCTGGGTTACCAAAGTCAATGATTTGTGCCAAAAAGGTATACAGCCGCACATAGCTCTGCATATCACTGCGCATCAACTCAAGATGCGCGCGTTCGGTTATGCCGTCTTGATCCACATACCCGGATTGTTGCGCTGTGCGTACACGCTTGGTCGCTATTTGATAACGGCTCACCAGCCGCTGGCCGACTGGTTGCACCGCGTTAATCAGGGCACGTTGGCCACCGTGGGGGTCATACACGGCGTTGACTACACGATCAACTTCAAATTGATCATAAAACCCACCGCTATCAAGCTTATTAAACAAATCAACTACTAATTGGGGATCGCTGACTCCGTTGAGTTGAGCCGTTTGGTAGTACGTTTGAAATGCCTTGAGAATCTCGTCACCTTGATTCACAAAATCTACAATATAGGTCGTATCTTTGCCCGGTGCGGCACGATTCAAGCGCGAGAGGGTTTGGACCGCTTGGATCCCCGCAATTCGTTTATCGATATACATCGCACAAAGTTTTGGTTGGTCAAATCCCGTTTGAAATTTGTTTGCAACCAGCAAAATGTGATTTTCTCCATCGTTAAACGCCTCGCGAATATCACGCCGGCGTAATTGCGGATTTAATGCAACACTGGTTTCTGACACAGCGTGGGTAAATGAATCAGGATCAATGACTTCACCAGAAAAAGCCACCAATGTCCCTAGGGGATAGCGCATACGCACAATATATTCATCGATTGCTTTCTTCCATCGCACTGCCTCTTTGCGACTCGCAACCACAACCATGGCTTTGGCTTGTCCATTCAATAATTGTTGGACATGGGCACGATAATGTTCAACCACGATTTCGACTTTCTGGGCAATATTGTGCTCATGGAGTCGTACCCAGCCAATCAACCGCTTTTTGGCCGCATTCTTCTCGACCTCTGAGCTATCTTGTTGGGGCCGGAGATGGGTCAATTGAAATGCGAGCGAGTAAGGGAGGTAGTTTTGTAGCACATCAAGGATAAATTTTTCTTCGATGGCTTGGCGCATCGAATAGATGTGGAAGGCTTGGGGCACGTTGTCGGCACTCGCAGGGCGCGTAGGGTCAGGACGCGTACCAAAAAGCTCAATCGTTTTGGCTTTGGGAGTGGCCGTAAACGCCACAAACGTCAATCCTTGAGCGCCTACTTGGGCACTCATCTCGGCAACCAACAAGTCATCGAGTGAAATTTCGCCACCATCGGCGAGATCAGCTTGTTCGCCATCACTGAGCACACTGCGCAATTTGCTGGCAGCTGATCCGGTTTGCGAGCTATGTGCTTCATCGGCAATCACCGCAAAGCGCTTCCCTGCGGTGGCAGCGAGCCGGCGGACTTCTTCCATGGCAAACGGAAAGGTTTGAATCGTACACACGACAATTTTTTTGTCGGTACTAAGGGCTTCAGTGAGCTCATTGCTTTTGCTCCCATCCATGCCCATGATACTGGTCACCACCCCTTGTTGCCGTTCAAATGATTCAATGGCATCGCGCAATTGCGCATCGATGACATTACGGTCAGAAATCACCAATACACTATTAAAAATTTTGCGCCCGCTTGCGTCATGCAAGTCTGCCAAAAAATGCGCCGTCCAGGCAATCGAGTTTGTTTTGCCTGACCCCGCCGAATGTTGAATCAGATATTTTTGTCCGGTGCCATCACGCGTGATTGCCCCCACCAATTTGCGGGTAGCGTCTAGTTGATGGTAGCGTGGGAATACCACATGACTCGATTCGCGTTTGGCGTTACGCGCTACTACGACATAGCGTCCCATGATTTCGAGCCAACTATCACGTTGCCAGATATCGTGCCACAAATAACTGGTTGCGGCACCTCGCGCATCTAAAGGATTGCCCGCCCCACCCTGATCCCCCCGATTAAATGGCAAAAATTGGGTGCGCTCACCAGCCAGCGTGGTCGTCATACGGACTTCGCTATGACTGACTGCAAAATGAACTACCGCACCACGCAAATGATGCAACAAAGGCTCGTTTTTGGGGTTGCGATCATAACAATATTGCACCACTGCATCGTCAATGCCTTGGGTAAAATCACTTTTGAGCTCGGCGGTGGCAATGGGAATACCATTGAGAAAAAAGACTAGGTCAATGCTTTGTTCGTTGAATCGCGAATAATGTACTTGGCGAATGACCCGCAGACGGTTGTGCTGGTAGCGCGCCATGATGTCGTCGGTAGGCAGCGCCGGTTTGAATTGGGCGAGTTTGAGGGTCGTACGCACCCCCACCAAGGTAATCCCATGACGCAGGACCTCGATCGTCGTGCTCCGGTCGATTGCGTTACGCACCTGTTGGCATACATGCGTAGCCGCGTGTGCTCCATGATTATTTTGGATGGTCCGCCATACGTCGGGTTGGGTTGCTTGTAACCATGCGACAACATCAGCAGGGTACAGCGCGAGCGCTCGGTCGTAGTGTTGGGCGTCGTTGGCGTCGTAGAGCCAGCCGTGGGTGGCGAGGTGCTGGCAGATTTCGTCTTCAAAGTATTTTTCGCGATGCATGGTCGTCATGGCGTTGCTCATTACGTAATACAGGTGTGATAGTAGTCAGTATACTGCATATTCACCGGCAAATGCAGTGCAACGATAACCATACCTTGCTACGCCTCGTACCATTTCCCTATTGACTTCAAAATTTATTTCAATTACAATTAACTAAAGTCGCGGACAAAAAAGCAAAAATATTTGCGTGTAACATATAAGACAGATCGGTTGCAACAACAGTGCGAATCAAGCGTAGATGTAACGCGTATCTACGGTGTACTGTGTGCAAAGGCGCTACAACGACGACTCAATGCCTTGTCTGCGGCAGATAATCTGAGTATATTTGCGTTAAATACACCGCCGCACTTCTGCCATCCGTTACGTGGTAATCGAGCAGGCCAATATGCGATGCGGCTGGCTGGCAAATATCGCCTCGTCTTTGTGCCAAATCACGACCCAGTGCCACAGCACCCACACGGTGGGGTTGACACGACGCAAGTAACTGCGATTCACATTATCGAAGTGAGCGAACATTATGACTAACACACCACGCCCATTCCAACCAGATTGGGTGACACATCCGGGCGAGCACCTCGCAGAATATTTGGAGTCGTGGGGCATAAGCCAAGCCGAGCTGGCCGACCGCACGGGGTTGCACCGCAAAACCATCAATGCCATTATTAATGGCACCATGTCGATTACCGCAGACACGGCGGTACTCCTCGAGCCTATTTTTGACATGCCGGCAAACTTTTGGGTGAACCTCGATGCGCAATACAACGCGCATATGGCGCGCAAGCGCCAGCATGCGCACATCGAAACGCAACACGCACAGATGAGCCGTTTTCCCATCAAAGAAATGCAAGCCCGCGGTTTGTTGCAACAGACCAAAGACCCGATCGCACTGGGGGTAGCGCTGATGCAATTTTTTGCATTAGGCGACTTCGATCAGTGGTCGGTGGTCTGGCAACGATCACCCCTGTTGGTGGCCTATCGCCAGCAACGTGCCGAGACCAAAACACCTGAAATGGTGTCGGTGTGGCTACGTGAGGGGCAACGCATGATTGAACATCACGAGTCTGTGCCGTTCGATGCCGCCAAATTGCGAGAGGCCTTGCCCGCGATGCGACAGCTGACGACGCACCCACACGACCAATTCTGGCCGCTGTTGCAAGGCATCTGCGCTGATGCTGGCGTGTTGTTGGTGCAGGTGGCGGCGTACCCCAAGCTCGGGGTCTATGCGGCCACCTATCGCTACCGCGGGCGCACCGTCATCCAGCTGAGCGGATTGCGGCGCTCGGTCGACCAGTTCTGGTTCAGCTTTTTCCACGAGGTCGGGCACCTGCTGTTACACGGCGTCAAAGAGCTATTCCTCGACCAAGACACGACTGATGCCACGGGGCATGTTGATGTGCCAGAAACCGCTGATGCCACCGAGCATGCTGACACCCAAGAAGTCGAAGCCAACGCCTTTGCGGCGCGCACACTCATCCCCGACGGCGCCTATCGCAAATTCGTGCGCGAGGCGAAGTCGATCTATACATCCCCGGCCATCGAGCGCTTTGCGGCGCAACAAGACGTCCACCCAGGCATTGTAGTGGGGCGCTTGCAACACGAGCAGGTGTTGAATTATGCATCCGCATTAAATTCGCTTAAAGATAGCTATAGCTGGGCATATGAGATTGTTCGTAAAAACAGCATTTGAAAAGGAGTATCACAGAGAATGACTATGCAAGATATACCAGATGATCAAGAGCATCCTAATTTAGGATTGGTACATTCACAAATTTCCTTGGTGCTGGAGAAAATACGTCAAAATAATTTTGACATGTCTGATACACTCTACCGATTAGGCGAATTAATGTCTACGGTATTAGAACCAATGACGGTGATATTGGCCGAGCAGCGCAACATACTAAAAATTAATATTTTCAGCGACGAACAGCTGAAAACACTCGACCAACATCGTATCAAAAATGTAAAGCGATTTGTACAATCAAGTGAACTCTCGCCGCTATCCCAGGATGCTTTTATGCATCGTTATCATGTCCTAAGTGAAGCGTATCGCATTGCTAATAAGGCTGACAAGAAAAGTGATAACCGAACAACTACCAGAAAACGTCGATTGCAAAAACATAGACAGCAACAAGCAGATTCAATCGCCTACTGGGATACTTCAGACAGCGTGATTTTGCGACGGCGTTTAGATTGTGTCTATGTGCTTGCGATTTCAGAGATAAATGTAGCAACTGCGTTCTTCGCCGCATACGATGCGTTTGCACGGAAAAATATTGATTATCGCCGTCATACATTATCGTCTGCACGGACGGTGGTGGAACAGTTGGTAAGAGCAACGCGTTTTGATATCAAAATAGAGGATGTAACAGCTTTTCTTGCGACTGAAGGAGTCCCAGAGAGTACGTATACCGATTCGGAAACAGGAAAAATTATTCGTGTACTTGCTAGGATGCTATTTTATTGCTATTCAGACCCTCAACTCGGGAAATCGACAGCAGACCAGTTGAAAATTTTTTCAGATAAGCTAAATTGTCTACACGACGCTAAAATAAACCTCAATGATGATCAACTCGCAGCTCTCCTTCAGAGGATGGAAACATTCATCTATGATATATTCGCATATTGGTATACACTTGGACACATTGAACGGTCACGAAACATCACGGCTACCGGTTAATCCGACATTACCCCAACCCGTGTACCAATGAGCGCATGGTATTTACTCATTAGCACATTCACCGAATTTTTCATTCTTCATTCCCCACCCGAATCTGTCCCGTCACCGCCGCCGCAATCAACGCACTGCGGCGCTCGCGCAAAAGGACGATGGCTTGCTCGACACGCTCGATGAGCATGTCGATGCGGGCACACTCGCGGTCAAGGAAGGCGGCGATGGCCTGTTGCTCGACGAGCGGGGGAAATATTGCGAGCTCATCAAAATACTGTGATTGATCTAAATTTTGAATGCCCGATGTTTGTTTTATTGATTTAACATTTAATCTTGAAAAGTAAGCTGCTGCATGAAAGTAACACCAATATTCAGGTGACAGATTATGTGATAATTCAATTTTAGCAATAAAGTTTGAACAAACTGCTTCTAATTCATGCGTATATAATGCGACAAATCCTACAGGATTTAAATCACCACCTCCTGATTTTTCGAGCAATAAATTTCCCTTTTTTAAGCCTCGAGTTAATCTATCTCTTAAAGACACATTCCTAATAGTAGGTTCGTGTATAGTCACAGTTCTTGAATTACGATTAAAATCAGCCACACGAACACAAACAACATCGTTTTCATTATTTTGTGGCTCGTCTCCCCAAACGCCATTTATAGCAAAATTAACAGAATGCTTCAACCGCCTCACCTCCCAATGCGCCGGCACCTGCCCCAGCCACGCCACACCCGAGTCTTTGCAGGGGGCGGCGGGGTCGATACCACGCGTCACCGCATGCGAAATAAGTGCTTGGCGCTTTTCTTTCGACAGCGCAATCATGCGCTGTTGCGCCGCCACCAACGCATCGATGCGGGCACACTCGCGGTCGAGGAAGGTGGCGATGGCCTGTTGCTCGGCGAGGGGGGGCAGGGGGATTGGAAGATTTCCTATTGCTGCTTGTCCTAATCCTACCCTAGTTAATCCATTTGCACGAGTTTCAAAATATGATTTGGCCTGTACAGAGAGAAAATAATAGAATAGATACTTTCCGATAATTCCATTGGTTATTCTAATCAGCGCCAAATGATATCCACATACAACATTTGGTATTGTTTGTGGAACATAAGCTGGAATAGCAATATCATCTGCAGTTTCCGAATCCTTTGTGACGATTATGTCACCAGCTTTCAAAGAAAACTTATGAATTTGTTCTTGCGATGCTGTTGCCTGCATAAATGGCATTTCAGGCACTATGATATCGTTGTAGTATACGTCTGTGTAATTGCATAATTGAATCGGTAATTCATCATCATACGATTTTTTATCAATATTACTTGGGATAATATCTGCATTGGTCTTCAACCGCTTCACCTCCCAATGCGCCGGCACCTGCCCCAGCCACGCCACACCCGAGTCTTTGTAGGCATCATACCGTGACTGGCTCATACGGCATCCCCTGGCGTACTATCGCTAATCAAGCGCCCAATGTCGGCTAGCAAGGTGTGGAGCTCGGCATCGATGACGGCGAGGGCGCGGGGCGGTGTATAGACATAGAAGTGGCGATTAAACGGGATTTCGTAGCCGATTTTGCTCTTTTCGTGGTCGATCCAGGCATCGGGCGCATGGGGGAGCACCTCACGGGCAAAGTAGGCATCGACATCTTCGTGTAACGGCACATTTTCGCTGTCACGCAGGTCGGGGTCAGCCACAGGCTGCCCTTTGGTTTTGCCTTTGCTGGCGATAACCACTGCTCCATTGGCATCGCGCAAGGGGCGTTCGACAATAATTGTGCGGTAGCCAAATGCATGATTGGGCAATACGATGCTGATAGGCACCCCTGCCCGTGTCAATGGCGTACCATCACCATAGAGCTGGGTGATGGTTTCGATGTGTTCGGCACCGAGTTCTTTGCGTTTGCTGCCAAGGCTTTTACGCATTTTTTGGTACATGCTACTCGCGTCGATGAGTTGCACATGCCCTTGACGCTCGGGCTGTTTGCGATTACTCAACACCCAGATGTAGGTACTAATCCCGGTGTTATAAAACATGTCGGTGGGCAAGGCGATAATCGCTTCGAGCAGGTCGTTTTCGAGCAGATAGCGCCGGATTTCGCTCTCGCCAGAGCCAGCCGCCCCCGTAAAGAGTGGCGACCCATTGAGCACGATGGCGATCCGGCTTCCCCCTTGGGCGACTGGGCGCATTTTGGCGATGAGATGCAACAAAAAGAGCAACGAACCATCACTTACCCGCGGCAGGCCCGGTCCAAACCGACCATTGAAACCCAATCGCTCGTGCTCCCCACGAATTTCTTTTTCGACCCGCTTCCATTCCACCCCAAACGGCGGATTGGCCAGCATGTAGTCAAACCGCAAGCTAGGCAATCCATCAGCAGACAACGTATTGCCAAAGATGATATTGCGTACATCTTGACCTTTGATGAGCATGTCGGCTTTGCAGATGGCATACGACTCGGGGTTGAGCTCTTGGCCATACATCACCAACCGTGCATTCGGATTGAGATCTTTAAGGTGTTCGCCGGCCACACTCAACATCCCGCCGGTGCCCGCAGTAGGGTCATAAATCGTGCGAATGATACTCGGCTGCGTCAACGCGGCATCGTCTTCGGTAAAAATCAGGCTGACCATCAGGCGGATGACTTCACGTGGGGTAAAGTGTTCGCCGGCAGTTTCGTTCGAGAGTTCGGCAAATTTACGGATGAGTTCTTCAAAAATGCTCCCCATTTGCGCATTCTTGACCACGTCCGGATGCAAATTGATATGGGCAAATTTTTCAGTGACGAGATAGAGCAGGTTTGATTTTGCGAGCCGATCGATTTGTTTATCAAATTCAAAGCGATCAAAAATATCACGCACTTCGACCGAGAACCCTTGAATATACCGATATAAGTTTTCATTGACCTGATCAGGATCACCAATGAGTTTTTGCAGGTCTAGGGGTGATGCATTATAAAAACTAGCCCCAGCAACCCGCCGCAAAACCGCGTCTGGGTTGATGCCTTTGTCGTTGAGCGCTTGTTGTTCGGCTAGTACGGCGGCTTTGGTGCCTGCTAGCACGCAATCGAGCCGACGAAGCACCGTAAACGGCAAAATCACCTTGCCGTATTCCGATTGTTTGTAGTCGCCCCGAAGCAGGTCAGCCACCGACCAAATAAATGCGGAGAGGTTGGTTTCTGTCATATCCGGCATGCTCTTTTGCAATGATTTTGTAGGTATATTGTAGCAGGTGTATTATCCGTGTGCATCATACTCCATATTTGACACACAAATGTATTTAAATTATAGTATTACGTAATATTGATAATAAAAGGAGTAACTGTATGAATTCCAAGCAAATGGGTATATTGGGGGCGATTCTCGTCGGGGTTAGTTTGATTTTGCCATCAATATCATTGCCGATTGTCGGTGCCATGAATTACTACCGTACGGATTATGTGTTACCCACATTTATTGTCAGTGCGCTGATTGGTCTCATTGGGGCAAGTAGGGAATCAAAGGGGCTGCTGTGGATTGCCGGACTGATTGCGGCAGTCGTCAATGGAATATTTATCGTGCGTGTAAATCAAGTTGTTGCCCAGATGCAATCGGGTTCTGCCGACGAAAGCGGATTAGCAGGGACGTTGGCCACGGCGTTGGCTGGTACAATACAGATTCAATACGGCGTATTTGTATCAATTGCAGGTGCTATATTGTTGATGTTAAGCGCCATACGAACACAAAAATAGCAATACTTCCTCCGTCGTGGGCGCCAGATAATGGCGCCCTGACGAAGTAGGAAGCATGAAGTCGGAAGTGAAGTCGGAAGCGACCCAGTTACCTCCGTGTCCTCCGTGTGCCCTGTGCGAGACCAACGCCAACCCTACCGCTTCCCGCGTGCCATTACTCCCCACCACGAACGTGCCGACATGATACTCAGCACACTCAGAAATGAGCCTATCGCCAGCACACTCCCAAATGAGCCTATCGAGAAAATCGAGAAAATTGACCCGACTGAGCCAATCGACATGAACGAATTTTTGCACCCAATACACAAAATGGAATTGGTGGAGGCGATGCTCCATTTGGATGAATTTGCTGGTTTAGGCATGAAAAAATACCCTTCTCTATGCCATTGGCGGATGCGTCTATACCACCAATCATACAGCAATAATTAAAAAATCATCACGAAATAACACCATTAGACTTGATTGATAACAAAAGGATAATGAGCAAAAGCCATACTGGAATTGTCCGTTTGTGGACAACAATCATGTATGTTGAAAGGGAATTCCAATGCAAATCACCGAAGAAACCACCCAAATCGAAGAAGTCGTCACCGAAGAAACCACCACCGAAGAAGTCGCTGAAGTCGCCACCGAAGAAACCATCGAACCAGAGTACGTCGACGAACAAACTGCCGAAGAGACCACCGAAGAAGTCGTTGAAGTAGAAGCAACCGAAGAAGCAGCTGCCTAATTGCCTTGGTCGTACGGCACACACGAAAAAACTTCACCAGAAAATACTCTAAAAACCAATCAAGGGTGAGCTGCAATGCAGTTCACCCTTGATGTTTTCACATGCTATGCCCCGTACAGCAACGCGGGGCGCCGTACGACCGATTCCATCACGGCACGCCATGCACAATCGCCCGGGGCGCCATGGGGTCGTCAAGGCGCCATGGGATCGTCAGGGCGCCATGCAATGACGCCGCTACGCCCCGTACGGCACCATGCAATGACGCCATTACGCCCCGTACGGCACCCAGATATTTTTCCATTGCACGGCGTGGCGCAAAAACTCGCTCCCCACAATCCCCTGCCACGCATCCCCTTCGTCCGCCAAGCACCAGGTACGCTTGAGATTGTGGATGCTACTGCGCTCGATCAATGTACGCGTTGCATCATCGCAGACGGCCCAAATACCGTCTACATCCATGTGTTCGGCTAACGTTTTGGTCAAGGCACTGCGCTCACCACTCACCAAATTAATCACCCCGGCCGGCACATCACTGGTATCAAACACGGTCAACAATTCGAGCACGGCCAAGGGCGTGGCAGGGCTGGGCACCAATACCACCGTGTTTCCCATGGCCAGCGCCGGTGCCAGCAAGGCCGTCGCCCCCACAAACGAGGCCGTGTCAGGAGCCACAATCCCTAGCACGCCCAACGGCTCGGGGATGGCCATCACGATGGCGCGGGTGGGGGTATGGTGCACCGCCCCATCGTATTTGTCGGCCCAGGCGGCAGCAGTGAACCAGTGCTGCAGGGCCGCTTCAACCTGAATGGCTGCTTGCGCCACGGTGATGCCACTTTCGTGGGCGATGAGCTGGCTAAATTCCCCCGCCCGCATTGCCAAATTTTCGGCGATATAGTACAAAATCTGGGCGCGGCCGTGGGCCGGCATGTTGCCCCAACTGGTGGCGGCGGCCCGCGCGCCTTCGACGGCGTTGCGGATGTCTTTGCGGTTGCCGTCGCCTACTTCACCAATCGCCTCACCGTCGCTATCACGAATCACGCGGCTATAGCCACTGTCAGGACGAGCCTGCTTACCGGCGATATAGAGCTTGGTGGTGCGGTCGATGACATGTGCATGCGAGGCGGCGTCAGCCGGCACTGCAAACGACGGCGTGGGATGCACCAGCGGCTGCGCGATGGGCTTGAGGTATTCGTACATGCCTTCGCGGCCACCCTCGCGGCCAAAGCCACTTTCGCGGTAACCACCAAAGCCGGCGGCGGCATCGAATTGATTGGTGCAGTTGATCCAAATCACGCCTGCTTTGATTTGTTTGGCGATATCGAGGGCCACGTCAATGTTTTGTGACCAGACACTGCCTGCCAAGCCGTAGCGCGTATTGTTGGCCAAGGCGACCGCTTCGCTGGGGGTGCGAAAGGTCATGCTGACGATTACTGGCCCAAAAATTTCTTCTTGAGCGACCGTCGCCGCCGGATAGACATTGGTAAGCAAGGTGGGCGGATAATAAAAACCATTTTGGGGCATGGCAACGGCTGATTGATGGCACTGCGCCCCTTCGGCAACCCCCAGCTCGACGTAGTGTTTGATGCGGGCCAGTTGGCGCTCGGCAATAATTGCCCCCATGTCGATACTTTTGTCGAGGGGATCACCAACACGCAAGGTATGCAGGCGGCGCGTCAGGCGGGTGGTGAATTGGGGGGCGATACGCTCGTCGAGCAGCAGGCGCGTACCGGCACAACAGACCTGCCCTTGGTTGAACCAGACCGCATCGACTACCCCTTCGACGGCGGCATCCAAATCAGCATCGGCAAAAACGATAAACGGCGATTTGCCACCCAATTCGAGCGACAAGGCTTTGCCACTACCGGCAGTCCCTTCGCGTAATTTGCGACCGACCATGGTCGAGCCGGTAAAGGCTACTTTGTGCACATCGGGGTGAGCGGCGAGGGCCGCCCCTACCACACCATCGCCGGTGATGATATTGACCACGCCGGCGGGTAACCCGACGTCGTGACAGATTTCGGCGAACAACAGGGCCGTCAGCGAGGTCCATTCGGCGGGCTTGAGCACGACGGTGTTGCCGGCAGCCAGGGCTGGAGCTATTTTCCAGGCCAACATCAGCAAAGGAAAATTCCACGGGATGATTTGGGCACATACCCCGACCGGCGCATACCCGGCGAATTCTTGGTCGGCGAGCTGGGCCCAGCCGGCATGATGATAAAAATGGCGAATCACCAACGGGATGTCGATATCGCGACTTTCGCGGATTGGTTTGCCGTTGTCCAAGGTTTCGAGCACCGCAAATAACCGGCTGTGCTTCTGGATTTGGCGGGCGATGGCATACAAAAACCGCGCCCGTTGCGACCCGCTCAATGCTTGCCACGGCGCCAAGGCCTGGGTCGCTGCGGCCACCGCAGCCGTAACATCCGTCGCGGTAGCCTGGGTAATCGTGGCCAGTTTTTGGCTATTGGCAGGGTTAATACTATCGATCATCACGGTGTCGGCAGCGGGTTGCTGCCAAGCGCCGCCGATGTAGAGCCCAAAGCGGCGCTGGTGGGCATCGAGCCATTGATTGGCCACGGCGGCACTTTCGGGAGCGGTACCCAGCGACATCTGCGCAAAAATATCTGACACGGTCATAATTCCTCACAATCAGCAAAAGCAATTTCAACGCCCGACAGTCGTACTTGGTGCGGTCGTTTAGGCCATGGCGTGGCGATGAGCCGTCGAATAAATGCCGGTGATACCGTGTTCGATTTGGCGTTCGATGTCACCCAGCAAGGCACTCGCCCCAAAGCGGAAGCGGCTGGCGTCCAACCAATCTTTGCCCAACTCTTCGTCAATCAACAACAGCCAATCGAGGGCTTGTTTGGCGGTGCGGATGCCCCCGGCGGGCTTAAAGCCGACGATATGCCCAGTCTGTTGTTGAAAATCACGAATCGCGCGCATCATCACCAAGCTGACGGGCAAGGTGGCGTTGACCGGCTCTTTGCCGGTGGAGGTTTTGATGAAATCAGCGCCGGCCATCATGCAGACCAGCGAGGCCCGGGCGACATCCGTAAAAGTCCCCAATTCACCTGTGGCCAAAATAGTTTTCAAATGCGCATCACCACACATAGCACGGTAGGCACACACCTCGTCATAGAGCGCTTGCCAATTGGCGTTGAGGACGTGGCGGCGCGAGATAACGATGTCGATTTCTTGGGCGCCGGCCGCCACCGACAATTCGATTTCGCGCAGGCGGGTCTCAAACGGTGTCAAGCCAGCAGGGAAGCCAGTCGACACCGCCGCCACCGGGATGGTAGTGCCGCGCAAGGCCTGCACCGCCGCCGGAATCATTTCGTGGTAGACACAGACCGCGCCCACCGTAATCCCAGCGCTGGCCATGCCCATGGCTGCCAGCAAGTCAGCCCGCACTGGTTGGCGCGCTTTGGCGCACAGGCGATAGACGGTGGCGTCAGTGTCGTCGCCGGAGAGCGTGGTCAAATCGATGCAGGTGATGGCGCGGAGCAACCAGGCCAGTTGCGTCTGTTGTTTGACGCTACGGCGGGCGGTATGGCTAGCACAACGGCGCTCGACGGCACTACGATTGATGATGGTGGCGTTGACCCATTGCAAATCGAGGGGGATGATGGGGGGGCGAGGATGGTGTGACATGCGGCCTCCTTGGCGCAATAAACTGGTGTAATTATGCGTATTATACGCTCAATACGGCATCATCACATTGTAAAATGTGATACAAAAATCGCGGTACGGACAAGCCGTACCACGTCGCTCCCTATGACCCAAAAGTTCCAGATATACCATGGTTACCAGACGTCACCCGTGCGCCAATCACAGACCCACGCCACACCCGGTTGGTTGAGGTGGTGGAGGTACGTGAGCAGCATCAGCCCTTCGTCTTCGGCGACGGTGCGGATGATGGTGCCGTGATTATCCACAAAGCTGTGGCCGACAAAGCGTTGCCAACCAAATTTGGCATAGAAATCTATTTCACCCGTAGAAAGCATGGCAATCTCGAAATTACGTTGTGCCATGTCAGTAATTTGGCGCATTATTTGGCCACCAATCCCCTGTCCTTGGCGGGCTGGCAACACCGCCACCCCCTCGACATACCCCACGGCATGGGGCGTACCCGCAATCGTGATGGTGCGGGCAACTAACGCCGCGTGCCCGACAATCTGGTCGCCGTCCATGGCGATGACCCGCACGCCGCCGCAGGCGTGGTCGTAGTCTTCGTCAGAGAATTCGCAGTCAAAGGCGGCATCGAGCAGGGCACGGATGGCGTGATGTTGGGTGGTGGTGAGTTGGTGGTCGCGGCAAATAACGTATGTAATCAGCATAATCTGATGCGTTTCGTAGGGCACGAGTCTGTGCCAAGGCAACAATTTACCTGTTGATAATACTGGGAAATTATGAGGACAAAATATGTGTTACCTCCAAAATATGTCCATCATGCTATGATAGTGCCTTCAGCTATTGATGGGTGAGTACGTGCGATGACGAGTATGTGGATAATCACACAGCTAGTATTATTCGGGCTGACACTGTGGTTGGCAGGATACATGGTGGTTCGCAATGCACAGACAATGGCGTTGCGGCTGACGGCATGTGGCATAGCGGCATACACCTTCGTATTTGCAAGTGAGTTTATGTGGGGACCACAACCCAACACGTTGCTGGTAATCCCCGCATTATGCTGGATTGGTGCGATGGGACACATGATACCCGAGTCAGTGCAATGGCGCACGCTTGCGCTACGCATTTGGCAAGGTGCGGTGCTTCCGCTGTTTATTCTGGTAATCATCAACACATGGTTTGTGCTCTTTATCCTCGCAGTGATGGTGGTTTTTTTGGGTGTAGTAATGCACCAGATGCGGCATATATCGAGTCGGACATGGTACGGCTTTATGACTGTGAGTGGGTTGTTTTTTGCGCTGAGTACGAGTGTGGTACTAGTGCCATTGCAGATTGTGGCACACGATTGGTTAATGCTGATGCTCGGAATCGATTTGCTGTTGCTCGGGAGTGCAGTGATTTGGTGGGATGTGTTTGACGCCGGCGATGAGATTCGCACGCATGTCAGGCATTCTTTGGTGACAACAACGGCTACGACGGGTATATTGATAGCGATTGTATGGCTAGCAGCTGGTGTTGATGGTGGGCTTTCGAGCGGGTATCGCATAGCGTTAATCGGGGTAACGACATTTGGCGTAATATCACAGACGTTTGCAAATGTTATTCAGCGCATAATCGATCGCCTGACAATGGCGAACCGTGTGACGATGAATCAACAACGCGAAGTGCTTCGTGATACTGCCGATGCATTGCCGCGATTAGCGCCCGTGGACGTGACAGCTCTTGATCAGGATGCGTTTGTACGCGTGACACGGCGGGCGATTAGCCACCTCGGCGATTTACCCAACTTGGCGACGAGCCCGTTGATGAATTTACCAGCAGTGGCACTAGCGCATGCCGATAATCCACTCGATCGAGTGATGGTGTTGCGTACACTTTTGATCGAGAGTATTGAGCGCTTAAAGCCAGTTCGTGAATCTGAGTTTGGCACGACCGATGAGTGGCGGTATTACAACGCACTCTACTTCCCTTATGTGCGTGGCATCAAACCGTATGGACGCCGATATGGTAACGATATTGGTGACGAAACTTCACACCGAGCGTTTGCCTGGTTTCAATCGGCGGTACCTGAACGAACATTGCGGAACTGGCAACAAGCAGCTGCCAAGTTAGTGGCACATAATTTGCGTGATTTGCACTAATATTGGCCGGAGTTGGCACCTTTTTTCATCAATTTGGCATAAGCACTGCGCGTATGATGTATTCATGAAAAACGAGAAAGAGGTGACCGCAATGATGAATCACAATCAGGTACGCCGTGTGTTGTGGGGCAATGCGCTGTTTTCGGCAGTGAGTGGTGGATTATTTAGCGTTGCGTCGACAGCAGTAGCAACGTTCATGGGTGTTGATGCACCGCTGGCAGTAATGATAATTGGGATTAGTTTGTTGGTGTATGCTGTCTTGATTGTGTTTTATGCCACACGACCGACGATTGCGCTGGCATTTGTGTTGTTTGCGGTGATTGTCGATACGCTATGGGTGTTGTTGAGTGTGGCGTTGTTGGTGTCAAATATTGTCCCACTCAGTGTCGCTGGGGTGTGGGCGGTCGTAATTGTGGCGGTCATTGTTGGCGGGTTTGCAGTAGCGCAGTATCGGCTGGTACAGGGCAATCGTACTGCGTAGCAATTAACCCAATATGCCGAGGGGCGCAGTATAGCGTGCCGTGATGGCATTGCCCTTACGGTTCGGCACCATGCAATGACGGCGCCATGCAATGACGGCGCCATGCAATGAC
>JBBAWW010000008.1:45873-50581 GCA_040397035.1 Roseiflexaceae bacterium
CCATGCAATGACGGCGCCATGCAATGACGGCGCCATGCAATGACACCGCCATGCAATGACGGCGCTACTACACCGCCAAGAAGTTTTTTAGCATGGCGTGACCATGCTCGGTCATGATGGATTCGGGGTGGAATTGCAGGCCATAGATAGGATATTTCTTGTGTTTGAGGCCCATGATGATGCCATCATCCGTCCACGCCGTCATCTCGAGGTGGTCGGGAAGCCCATCTTTGCGCACAATCAGCGAGTGGTAGCGAGTGGCCATAAAGTGCTGTGGCAAACCAGCAAACAAGCCATGCTCATCGTGATTGATGGCCGAGCGTTTGCCGTGCATCACAATCGGGGCGCGCTCGACGATGCCCCCAAAGGCCTGCCCAATCGACTGATGCCCGAGGCAGACGCCGAGGGTAGGAATTTTGGGGCCCAACTCTTTGATGATGGCGATGCTGATGCCTGCCTCGCTGGGGGTACATGGTCCCGGCGACACCACAACCCGTTCGGGCTTGAGGGCGACAGCTTCTTTGACGGTGATTTGATCGTTGCGCTTGACCAGCACCTCGGCACCTAGTTCGCTCAAATACTGCACCAGATTGTAGGTAAAGGAATCGTAGTTGTCGATGAGCAAAATCATGCCACACCTCCATCAGTGACGAAGCGGTCGGCGAGTTCGAGGGCCCGCAGGGGAGCGGCAGCCTTGTTGCAACTCTCGCGGTATTCCATTTCGGGATCGCTGTCGGCCACCACGCCGCCGCCGGCCTGCACATAGGCGATGCCGTTGACAATCACGATGGTGCGCAAGGCGATACAGGTGTCGAGGTCGCCGTTGAAGCTCAAATGGCCGACGGCACCGGCATACACGCCCCGCCGTGATTGTTCGAGTTCGGCGATGATTTGCATGGCCCGGATTTTGGGGGCGCCACTGACGGTGCCCGCAGGGAAGCAGGCCCGTAAGGCGTCGATACCCCGCATGTCGTCACGCAATTCCCCAGTGACATGACTAACCAAATGTTGGACATGGCTGAATTTTTCGATTTGCATGAAGCGTGGCACCCGCACCGTACCCGGCTTCGACACCCGACCGATGTCGTTGCGCCCGAGGTCGACCAGCATCAAATGCTCGGCTTTTTCTTTTTCGTCGTTGAGCAGTTGTTGCGACAGCGCTTCGTCTTCCTCGGCGGTTTTACCGCGGGGCACGGTGCCAGCGATGGGGTGAGTGGTGACGATGCCTTCTTCGACCCGCACCAGCAATTCGGGCGAGGCGCCGACCAGGATGCCGTCAGGGGTGGTCAGATAAAACATGTAGGGCGAGGGATTGACGGTACGCAAGGCGCGGTATACCGTGAATGGATCGGTGGTGATGGGGCGACTAAAGCGTTGTGACGGCACTACTTGAAAAACATCGCCGGCGGCAATGTATTCTTTGGCATGCAACACGCGCTCGACATACTCGCCCAACGACACGTTGGATGTCACGGGGACTTTGGCGGGAATCGGCCCTTCTTGCAACGCCATGTTGGCGGGCAAGGGTTGGCGCAAGCGATTCACGATGGCGTTGATGCGCAATTGGGCCCGTTGGTATTCGGCGGCCAAATCATCGGCATCGAGGTGCACGTGGCTGATGACTTTGATGCGGTGGCGCACATGGTCAAACACCAACAGCGTATCGACAAATTGCCACATGCCATCGGGCATTTCGTAGTCACAATGCTCGGGGCGCGGGATGCGCTCGAAGTTGCCGACGGTTTCGTAGGCCATATAGCCCACAGCGCCCCCCACAAAACGGGGCAAATCGGGCAAGCGCACCGGGCGATAATCGGCGAGGTACGAGGCCAGCAATTCGAGGGGATCCTCGTAGGCAATGGTTTGTTTGTAGCCCCCTTGGACGGCGTGGGCTTTGCCGTTGGCGAAGCGCAACGTCATATAGGGGTCAGTACCGATAAACGAATAGCGCGCCAAGTGTTGGCCACCTTCGACCGATTCGAGCAAAAAGCTCCACGGGCCTTGGGCAGTTTTGAGGTAGGCCGAGACCGGGGTTTCGAGGTCAGCGGCGATTTCGGTGTATAACGGGCACAAATTACCTAGGCTCGTCATAGCCTGCATCTCGGCAAGGGACGGCACGAATTGCATGGCGTTCTCCTCTTGAATCACACCCACCGTGGTGGTCTATCGTGCTTGCTAGCGCGATTTCTTCACGGTGGGTGACAAAACACCCCGGGGGTGTGGTTAGTTTTTGAAGTACAGCAAACCCATGGCTTCGTCCATCATGCGCACCGTCTCTTGGGCAATTTTGCGGGTTTTGGCGTTACCAGCGGCCAAAATCTCGTCGACCAAATTGGGCTTGGCTTCATAGATGGCCCGGCGTTCGCGCATCGGCTCGAGGAAGTTGTTGATGGCGACGGCCAACTTCTTTTTGACCTCGACGTCACCCACATTGCCGGTACGGTAGCGATCTTTGAGGTCGTTGACCTCGGCCACATCCGGGTTAAACATGTCGTGGTAAATGAAAACCGGATTGCCTTCGACCTTGCCGGGGATGTCGGCGCGGGTGCGGTTGGGGTCGGTATACATGCCCCGGACTTTTTGTTCGACCGTTTTGGCATCGTCCGACAACAAAATCGTATTGTTGAGGCTTTTGCTCATCTTTGCTTGACCGTCGGTGCCGATGAGAGTGCCGGAATCTGGCACGAGCACATCCGGTTCGGGGAAGACTTCACCGTACAAAAAGTTGAAGCGACGCGCGATTTCGCGGGTGATTTCGACATGGGCTTCGTTGTCTTTGCCGACGGGCACCAAATGGGCACGGGGCATCAAAATGTCGGCGGCTTGGAGCACCGGGTAGCCCAGCAACCCAAGGGGCAACTGCTCGTCGTCGATTTGGGCAGCGCGAGCCATGTCTTTGATGCTGGGCAAGCGGCTCAAGCGGGCGACCGAGACCAGCATTTCGAAAATCAGGTTTATCTGATAGATTTCTTTGACCGACGATTGCACATAAAAGGTAACTTTGTCGGGGTCGAGACCACAGGCTAGTTGGTCGATAATCATGTCGCGGATGTTTTGTTCGATGCCCATGACTTCGGCTTTGTTGGGTTTGGTGGTCAGGGTGTGCAAATCGGCGATGATGAAATAGCATTCATAGTCGTTTTGCAGGCGTAGGCGATTGGCAATCGAGCCCACATAGTGGCCCAAATGGTATTTGCCGGTGGGGCGATCGCCCGTGAGAATGCGTTTTTGGGGAGTCATCCGTTCCTCCATACTGCTTTTGGCATACAAAAAACCGTCCCTTGCTGATGCAGGGACGGGTAAATTACCCGCGGTGCCACCCCGATTCGTCACAACGTGACGCGCTTTCCGTGCATCCCAATGCGCAAAATTCACGCAGGTGGGGCAACACTTTTTACCATGATAACGGTGGTAAGCTCCGGCGGCTTCTACTGAGGGTGATGCCCCGTTCGTTCCGCAGCTCCAAGGTCCATTCACACCTCACGACACCACCGACTTTCCACCACCCGTCGGCTCTCTGGGGGGTCATGATGAGGCGTTACTCTTCCTCTTCATCGCAATGCCTACATGATAGCGGTCGAACCGTTGAATGTCAAATGCTACCCCACACCGCTCCACTGTATATCGTAGCGCGGTGTGGGGGAATGTCACCGTGAGCAATTACCGACCCATGCGATCGGCAGCTTTCTGGGCCCATTCGGTGATTTTGGGGAGGTCGATATGCAACGAATTTCCACCAAAAATAATTCTTCCATTGAGATTATTTCTTCTGAAGTAAATTTTAACATTAGTACATTTCGCATTAGATTTATCCTTTAATGTACAACTATAACTTTCAACTACGAATGATTTTGTTTCATCAACATTGTTCAAAGGTACCAAAATCATCGAAGCTGGTACATCCTCATCGGTGTGCTCGAAGAAATTTTTGAACCAACCATTAAATAGTTCATGCGCCTGTGAAGGGGTACGTGTGTGCGTAAGCTGTATATCCATGTAATCACTACCGATCACGTTATAACTGAGCAAGCTCCCTCTGGAATATATTACCCTATACGAATCCAACCGATTTGTTCTCTTGAAAAGTTCTAATGCAGCCTCAGGATCAGCATAGTTTACTGCAGCAGATTCAGGTGAGTAGGTATCTTCACTATCCAATGCCATCCCACTCGGAAAATCCTCTAGTTTTAGCGCAAGGTCCCTCATTGGCTTATCATCCAACGAATAATCGAACTCGCAGACCTCATTCCGCAGCAGACCGAGCAACACATTGTACGGTGATGAGTTTTTGGTATTGGTTAAGCAGTACGGTGCAGGTTGTAAACGACCCACCAGAAATCCAATAAACACAGCAACGAGAAGTCCCAGAATATACAGCAAACGAAAACGCATAATTTCCTCACTTAATGATCTACAATTATGATTATTATAACGTAATACGTTTTAATAATGTTGGGCTATGCTGAAAATGGAAAAACTGCTAAGCGCTCGCTGGTTCACGCCGCATCACTGCCTAATTGCGCCTCACTCTGCCATGTGCCTATGCGGTGGCACACCTACGGAGATTCCACGCTCCGGGTGCAAGCACCCTGCATGGAATGACGCTGGGGTACCGTCGTGTGCCGATGCGGTAGCACGCCTACGGCGATTCCACGCTCCGGGTGCAAGCACCCTGCATGGAATGACGCTCGGGGTACCGTCGTGTGCC
>JBBAWW010000008.1:50681-57275 GCA_040397035.1 Roseiflexaceae bacterium
CACACCTACGGAGATTCCACGCTCCGGGTGCAAGCACCCTGCATGGAATGACGCTCGGGGTACCGTCGTGTGCCTATCCGGTGGCACGCCTACGGAGATTCCACGCTCCGGGTGCCAGCACCCTGCATGGAATGACGCTCGGGGTACAGTCGTGTACCTGTGGTTCACCTACGGAGATTCCACGCTCCGCGTGCCCGCCCTGCATGGAATGACGCTCGGGGTACGGTCGTGTACCGATGCGATGGCATGCCTACGGAGTTTCCACGCTCCGGGTGCCCGCACCCTGCATGGAATGACGCTCAGCGGAGTTTTAGTACAGGTATTAGACCTATACGAGAATTGTCAAGTTGGCATCAGCATGCCCGCCTGCCAGAGCCACTTCAAGGTGCTATAATTTAGCAACGGATTATTTTTGCACAGTCATTTTATAGATAGCACATCGACGATCCCTGTCGATGGAGGACAACGCCCTATGACCACTCCCCAAGCACAATTATTCGATCGCATTGCCCAGCGCACTGCACGCATCGGCATCATCGGTGTGGGGTATGTGGGGCTGCCCCTAGCCGTGGTATTTGCCGAAGCCGGCTTTCGCGTCACCGGGTTTGACCTGAGTAGCGAACGAGCCGCCATCATCAACCGCGGTGAAAGCTATATCGACGACATCCCCAACGCCACCGTGGCCCGGCTCGTCAACGCTGGTCTGCTCGACGCCACCACCGACATGGAGCGTTTGCGCGACATGGACGCCATTAGCGTGTGTGTGCCCACGCCCCTCAGCAAAACCCGCGACCCCGACATGTCAGCCGTGCTTAGTGCCGCCGACCATATCGCCACACGCCTGCGCCCTGGCCAAGTGATTGTGCTCGAAAGTACCACCTACCCGGGGACGACCCGCGAAATCTTTTTGCCCCGCATTAGCGAACAAGGCTTCAAAATCGGCCACGATGTCTTTTTGGCCTTTTCACCCGAACGGGTCGATCCAGGTCGGCTCGATTGGACCACCAAAAACACCCCCAAGGTGATGGGCGGTATCACCCCTGCCTGTTTGCAGGCCGGTCAAGCATTGTACGAATCGGCCATCCAGCGGGTGGTGCCGGTGAGTAGTCCCGAAGCGGCCGAAATGGCCAAACTCCTCGAAAACACCTTCCGGGCCGTCAACATCGGCCTCGTCAACGAAGTACTGTTGATGTGTGACCGCTTGGGGCTGAATGCCTGGGAAGTCATCGAAGCCGCCGCCACCAAACCCTTTGGCTTCATGAAATTCACGCCTGGCCCAGGGCTGGGCGGTCACTGCATCCCGATTGACCCACTTTATTTGTCGTGGAAGCTCAAAACCCTCGATTACACGGCCCGCTTTATCGAGCTGGCCAGCGAAATCAACACTAGTATGCCCCGCTACTGGGTGCAAAAAGTAGCCGATGCTCTCAATGACCGCAGCAAAGCGGTGCGCGGTAGTCAGATTTTGGTGTTGGGAGTGGCTTATAAAAAAGATGTGTCGGACGTGCGTGAATCACCAGCGTTGGACATCATCCATCTCTTGCGCGAAAAAGGGGCCAACGTGCGCTTCCACGATCCGCATGTCGCGAGTATCCGCATCGAAGAAACCCGGCTCTATGGCGAAAAAGAATTAATTCCCGCGTTACAAGCAAGCGATTGTGTGATTGTGGCCACTGATCATAGTAGCTATGATTGGTCGATTGTCAAAACTCACACCCCGCTCCTGATTGATACCCGTAATGCCGTGCGGGTGGGGTAATCCCCTCGCCACTCAAAGGATACGACAATGACGTCACGCCCCAAAATCCCCGTCGTCCGTCACTATGACCAACAGCACCTCAGCACCATTGCCTTGCCCCTCGGGGGCATCGGCACGGGCACCGTAGCCCTCGGCGGGCGCGGTGATTTGCGCGACTGGGAAGTGGGCAATCGCCCCGCCAAAAAATTCCGCCCCGATACGGCGTTTTTGGCGGTGCGCGTGCAAGCCCCCCATGGCGAGCCGATTACCTTGGCCCTCGAAGGCCCACTCGAAGCCCACGAATACCAAGGAGCCTATGGTGCGGCAGTCGCCCATCACGGCCTGCCCCGCTTCCGCGAATGTAGCTTTGATGCCGCCTACCCCTTTGGGGTGGTACATTTGGCCGATGCCGCCATGCCGATTACCGTCGACATCGAGGGGTTTAACCCGTTTACGCCACCCAATGCCAGCGACAGCGGCATCCCGATGGCGGCACTGACCTATCATTTTCATAATCAGAGCAATCAAGCGCTCCAAATCGATGTAGTCGCCTCGATCCAAAACTTCCTAGGCACCATTTATACCCCCGGCGGGTATGGTGCCAGTATCGTCAATGATTTTTTTGCCCAGAGTGAGGCACAAAAAACCTTTCACCGCAATCTGATCGGCTACCGCACGGCCCCCCGCATCCACGGGCTGCTGTATACGCCAGCGCCGGCGGTAGCAGGGAGCGAGCAAGACGGCAGTTTGGCGCTAGCATTTGTCGATGCCCAACAAGTCACGCATCGCACCGGCTGGGCCGATTATACCTGGGGCGATTCGTTGCTCGATTTCTGGGATGACTTCCGGGGTGACGGCGCGCTCGAGGCGCGCACGAGTGCCGCCCTCAAGCCTATCGGCTCGTTAGCACAACGCACCACCGTGGTAGCCCACGCCAGCGCCAGCATGACAGTGCTGATTACCTGGCACTTCCCCAACCGGGTGGCCTGGCGCTCGGAAGAATACGGCGCTATGCACTTTGGCGAATATACCGACACGGTAGTGGGCAACGAATACACCACCCGCTATGCCGATGCCTGGGAAGTGGTTACCCAGACGGTGCCCCGGCTGAATGCCCTGCGCACGCAAACGCTGGAGTTTGTCGATGCCGTGACGGGTGCGGATATGCCCCCAGCCATCGTCGAAGCGGCCTTGTTTAATTTGAGTACTTTACGCAGTCAGACCGTCTTTCGCACCGCCGATGGACGCATGTTTGGCTGGGAAGGGACCGACGATGCCCGCGGCTCGTGCTTTGGCACCTGTACGCACGTGTGGAATTACGAGCAAGCTACGGGATTTTTGTTTGGATCACTGGCCAAAACCATGCGCGAAAATGAGTTTTTGTATGCCACCCGCACAAATGGCCAGATGAGCTTCCGCATCGGCTTGCCGCTGAGCAACGCCCAAGCCTGGCCCACGGCTGCCGCCGACGGACAGATGGGCTGTATCGTCAAACTCTACCGCGACTGGCGCCTGAGTGGTGACACGCGCTGGTTGGAGCGCCTCTACCCCCACGCCAAAGCGGCCTTGGCCTTTGCGTGGATTCCCAATGGCTGGGATGGCGACCGCGACGGCGTGATGGAAGGGTGCCAGCACAACACCATGGATGTCGAGTACTTTGGTCCCAATCCCCAGATGACCATTTGGTACTTGGCCGCCTTGCGAGCCGGCGAAGAAATGGCCAAGGCCATGCACGACAGCGAATTCGCCAGCGAATGCCGGCGGTTGTTTAAATCGGGGGCGGCTTGGACCGAACAGCACCTGTTCAACGGCGAATATTACCGCCACGAAGTGCGCCCACCCATGGACGCCGCCAATATTGCCGACGGCATTCGCCACATGGTGATGGGGGCATCCAACTTAGTGGAGCCCGAATTACAACTAGGCGATGGCTGCTTGGTGGATCAACTGATCGGGCAGTATTTGGCGCATATCAGTGGGCTGGGTGACTTGACGGCTGCGAGCCAGCAACGCACCACGTTGGAAAGTATCTACAAATACAACCGCCAAACGGGCTTCCATCATCACTTCAACCACATGCGCAGTTTCGTGCTGGGGGATGAATCGGCGCTCTTGATGGCATCATACCCACGGGGCAATCGCCCCGCCCGCCCCTTCCCCTATTTCACCGAAGTGATGACCGGCTTTGAATATACCGCGGCCGCCGGCATGATTTATAGTGGGCTACGTGACGAAGCGACCCAAGTGGTCAGCGACATCCGTGCCCGCTATGACGGCGCCAAACGCAGCCCGTTCGACGAAGCCGAATGCGGCCACCACTATGCCCGGGCCATGGCTAGTTTTGGGCTGATTATGGCCTGGACGGGGCAACAATATAGTGCGGTCACCGGGGCGCTGGCGTTCCGCGAGCTCACCGACAACAGCAGTCAATTTTGGGCGACGGGCTATGCTTGGGGCACCATCGACCGCCGCGGCGACACCTATGTGTTGACCATTTATGCGGGCGAATTGCACTTGTCGAGTCTAAAGGTGGGTGACGACACCTTGGTGGAGTTTGGAGTCATCCAGCAACTGGGGCGCGGCGCCTTGCAGTTCCAAGGGTAGGTTGATATCTGACAATACGCTTTTCAATCGAAAGGAATGCTTGATGCGTAACCGCACCACTCGGTACCTACGGATTGGCCTGATCCCTGCCAGCATCGGGTTGGCAGGGATTGTGGTATCACGGTTACGTTCGTTATTCCAACCGGCGCCACCGGCCACCCCCACCTTTATCGCCGCCAACCACCCTCACATCCGTTACGTGGGGCGCTGGGATTTGCGTGACGCCAATCACCCCAGTGTGGGCTGGCAAGGGGCCACAATTACGTTGCAGTTTGACGGGACGGCGCTGTCGGCACTGATGCGCCCGCAATACAGCCGCGATTACATCCGCGTCGTCATCGATGGGGTGGTACAGCCCGCCATGGCGATCGAAGCAACGGACGAAACGGTGGTGCTTGCGCAAAACCTGAGTGCTGGGCCACACCGCATCGACATCGTCAAAGAAACCTACCAAGGGGGCGATATGACAGTGGCAGGGTTTTGGCTAACCGGCACGCTGAGTGCACCGCCCCCAGCCCCACCTCGCCACATTGCGTTTTTTGGTGACTCCAACCTAGCCGGTGAATCGCTCAGCAACGAAGAAAACAACAGTGGCATTGAATATATGGGCTGCCACTACAGCTATGCCGGCATCACCGCCCGCATGTGCAACGCCAGCTATCACAACCTAGCGTACGGCGGGTCGACCATTGGCTCGGTACAGGCGATTTTTGCCCAGACCAGTATGACCAACACCACCCCGTGGGATTTTGCCAGCCAGGCCGCCGATGTGGTGGTCATCGATTTGGGCTCAAATGACGTTGACAAGGGCGAAACGCGCATCCGGGCCGATTACCACGCCTTCCTCGATGCCGTGCGCCACGCCTACCCTCACGCCCACATCGTATTGTGGAATTCGTATGGCTGGGACAGCCACGAGCCGGCCAATTATAGTGCGGCGGTGGTGGCAGAGCGCAACGATCCGCAGATGTCGGCAGGCAAATTTCCGTGGTTCTTTGCACAGTGGCACGGCTGCGAATACGACCACGCCGGCATGGCGACCTATTTGGCGCGACACCTGCATACACAGCTCGGTTGGCAGATAGACGCCCCCGATGTCATGAGTGGGTTTGGTCAAAACGGCGCTGTGGCCAACGGGAATTTTGCGGCTATTGCACCCTTTGGGGGCTTTGGCTGGCGCTACGCCAATCACCCTGGAGTGGCGCGGGTAACGGATAGTGCGGGGTATGATGGCAAACATTTCGTGCGCTTACAAGCGGGCGCCACCATCCATCAACCCAACCCGGCCCACAACGGTGCCACGGTAACGGCGACACTGTATGCCCGCAGCGCCACGGCGGGTCAGTTGCAGCTCACCATCGACTTCCGCGATCAAACCATGTATACGGCGCCGTTGATTAGTCATAGTGAAACGTTTACGCTGAATGATACGTGGCAGGCCTATACCATTGCATTCCAGGCACCGACAACGACCACCACGCCAGTATTTCATACCCGTCTGACCATTGCGGCGGCCCAGGCCACCATCGAGGTCGACGCGGTGCAAATGACGACAGTGCTGTAGGAGCGATTATGCTACGGCGCACATATGCTGATTGTGACAACAGGCACTGAACCGGGCGCCGTAGCCAATCGCCCGTGTAATCATTGGCGCGCCATGCGACGTAGTAGGGGCGATTACGCTACGGCGCACATACATCGTTTGTGACAACAGGCACTGAACAGAGCGCCGTAGCAATCGCCCGATGAAGTCGTAAGCGTGAAGTAACGAAAAATCTATCGCTACCGTATCGCTGTCCGCGATGCAGTAACGGTTTTGGTTGGTGTTAGTACTTGCTTCCCTAAGCCACCAATGGTGGTACGGGAAGGGGTTTGCGTGGTGGTCCTTGTTGCCGTGTGGGTTCGGGTTCGGGTGAGTGTATTCGTGGCAGTCGCTGTGGCGGTTCTGGTCGACGTGGCGGTGGGGGTATTCGTTCTGGTGGGAGTGTTGGTTTTCGTCAATGTATTGGTTTTGGTGGGGGTATTCGTGGCAGTCGACGTGACAGTTCTCGTCGATGTGGCAGTTTTTGTCGCCGTCATGGTGGGTGTATTCGTTCTGGTGGGTGTATTGGTCATGATGGGGGTATTCGTGACGGTGGGTGTATTGGTCATGGTGGGTGTATTCGTGACGGTGGGTGTAGTAGTTTTGGTGGGCGTAGTGGATATTGTCGCAGTGTTGGTGGGGGTGGCAGTATTCGTGGGGGTGGCAGTAT
>JBBAWW010000009.1:0-32369 GCA_040397035.1 Roseiflexaceae bacterium
ACATACCGTGCTCGAGATAGATGTCAGTGAGCTTAGGATCTTCGTCATGGTTTTCGTTGCAGGCAACGCGGCACAAATAATCGGTTTGGGCTTCGGTGGCAACCCATTTGTACAAGGCTGGTGTGCGGGGCACGTCCCAGACCATGGGGGCGTAGAGCTTGACCAAGATGTCGTTACCCTGCTTGATTTGGTCGCCAAATTCTTCGACGCTCACATAGCACAACGTACCGTCTTGGTCGACACAGATATCGCCTTCTTCGTCGATCTCGGCACCCATTGGAGCCAAATACTTCAAGGCCAACGCAGTCACTTGAGCAACAGTAGGCATCGTTTTTCCTTCGTCATCAAACATGATTCCTCTACTATCAAACCATAGTCAGCTATGTTTGTCAATCTTTTTTTGATGTCGAAATAGCGTGATAATGATTTGTATATACAAATAATTTTCATTGTTAAGAACTTGTTAAATTACGCAGTGGGGCCGGCATGGCAGCCAGTTTGGTTATGGCATAGGTAATGTCGGCGCGGGTCAATTGGCGCAGGGCATCAGCGGGGTAGCTACCATCGACGAATTCCCGCAGCGCCATACTCGTGAACGCATGTTCCCACAACGAGCGCACATAGCGGGCGTTGCCGTATTCACCGGTGGTAAACACTTGCCCGAGTTGCGTGGTGAGGTAATCCATTGCATCGGGAGTCACGGTAATCCCATAGTGCGCAATAATATTGGTGAAAATCTGGCCTAATTCAGCCGGAACGTAATCAGGAAAGTCGATATAGGTAGTCATGCGACTACGCAAGCCGGGGTTGACGTTAATCAAGGCCCGCATTTCGTCGCGGTAGCCGGCCATAATAACGACCAAATCATCGCGGTAGTTCTCCATTAATTGCACAAGTGTTGACAAGGCCTCGTGACCGTAGTCACTTTCGTGGTGGGGCATCAAGGCATAGGCTTCATCGATAAATAGCACGCCGCCACGAGCCCGATTGACGACATCTTGGACTTTGGGTGCGGTTTGACCAATAAATTGGCCAATCAAGTCGGCCCGCGAGACTTCGATAAAGCTGGTGGTAGGCAACACGTTGATTGCCGCATAGAGTTCACCCACGTAGCGGGCCACGGTGGTTTTGCCGGTGCCAGGCGCACCCGTAAAGACCAAATGCTTACTAAAGACGGCGGGAGTACCGCGGGAGGCGAGCAGGGCCATCGCTTGTTGGCGGGCCACGATTTCACGCACGGCCTGCTTGACGGGGGTCAAGCCGATTAGGGCATCGAGGTCGGCGAAAATCTCGGCCACACTGCGGCGCACTGGTACCGGGACCGGTGCGGCCGTCGCAGGTGGTGCTGGTGGCGCAGTAATATCAATTGGCTCGCCCGCCACGAGACGTTGGTAGCTCTGTTGGAGCCAGGCGATGGTGGTATCGTCGTTGGTGAGTTGATCAAGGGCAGATTGGGCGGCATCACTAAAGGTAGGCTTGGTTTTGGTTTTGCGCGCGGGTGCGACATACACCAATACTTGATCCAGCGTGATGCTATCACGGATGAGATTGTCGTACAGCTGCATGACCGCAAGCACCACGTGGATGGTGTCCACGGTTGGCACACCGCGGTCGCGGGCAATGGTATAGGCTACCACGGCAATATCGGCACGCGTCATACTGAGCCTCTTTCTATACCACTGTTCCAGCCGAACCCTTGCACCCATCAGTAATTTGGACGACTACCCTAGCTTCGCTTGGAGATCACTTTTGACATAGTCTTCGATTTCACGGCGGAGCAAGCTGGCGTTTTCTTTGGTGAGGGTCAATTGCATCAACAAATAAACGGCAATCACGTTGCCGCCGTTTGATACGAAATTATTGAAGCCTTGGTTGGCCGTGATGGCGAGGGTTTTGGGGACGACACCGACCAGCTGCCAGCCATTGAGTCCCGCCAATTGGGTCGGGCCCAGCGCAAAATTCGGAATCGTGTTTTGAATACCAGCCAGTACCGAATCGACACCGACTTGGATGGTTTTGTACAAAAAAATCGGTGGCGCTTGGTTGGCACGTTGGATAATCGCCTCGACTTGGCGTTGGATGTGGGAATCAGTCATAAATCCTCCTCTGTGGTCATACGATAGGTCGGTTGCGGTGGCGCCGGTTGGAAACAAGCCTGCGTCACAATCGTTACTGTTACGTATGACGGACTGTGGGTCACAATCTGTTGCAACGCCGCCGCTAATACTGCCGGGGCAGCCCCTACTCGCGCATTGATAATCACATCGGCCGTAGTAGTGGGGATTTGGCGCGGCATCACATCCCAGCTGGGCGGATACCCCGTGCCGGTCACACTCACTTTGGCGCTGGTTTGGGCGGTATGGGCATGCATTTTGAGATGCGCAATCGCTGCTCCCTCGGCCAACAAGGCCTGGTCAAACAGATACAACGCGCCGGTGAGCCAACTTTCGATCAAAAAAGGCCGGGTGGCGGTCAGGCACAAGGTGGCATTTAACCAGCCAAGTGCAGCTTCCGCTGCGGCATATTGCACATAATCAATATCGAGGGCACGGGGCACGGCGACACCCGTCAATACCACATCAAGCCAGCGGACGATACTCGCGTCGTCGTGTGCCGAAACAGCCAAAATAGGCCGGTCGGAGTAGCGTTGCTGGAGCACCTGTTGTTGGGCGGTGAGTGCGAGCGGCGCTAACGTATCAGCCTTGGTGACGACGATTAGCTCTGCTTCGGCGAGTTGTCGTTGATGCAGATAATGCACCGCTGCCACAAATCCTTGTAAATCACGCTGGGGATCAAGCAAGATAGTCAAAGGGGCGATTTGGAGTGTATCAGCATGGAATGTCCGCAATGGCCGGATGACCGTCGCCGCCAAATCGGTACAACTCCCCACCGGCTCCGCCAAAATCACGTCGGGAGCAATGGTCTGTTGCAGGTGGGCGATGGCCAGCTGTAAATCGCCAAAGCGACAACAAAAACAACCGCCACTCACCTCTACCACCGGCAACTGGTTGGTCTGGGCGAGGGCGGTATCGACGATATCGCCCGCTTGGTCATTGGTGACCAGCCCTACGCGCAGACCACGTTGCTGGAGCAATTGGGCTGCCCGCTGGATGAGAGTGGTTTTGCCCGTCCCGAGGAAGCCTCCTACCAAAATAAGTCGCGTCTGTGCCATATTGTTGCCCTTTGTGCATATGTAGTAGCACGATTGTACCCCTTTTTGATTGATACACCTAATCAATGCGTTTTTCTGCATCACAATCAACAGTGAGTACGCTACACGAGCTGGGGGCTTAATCTTTTTGGAAAAAAATGCGTGGGGCGCGGTCGTGAATAAGTGACCCTCATCTATTCATGGTGCGCACAATTATTTTTTACTAATGGTACTGTATCATTACCCAAAAAGATACCAAAAAAGAGCGCCACAATAGATTGCGACGCGCTTGTATCAGTGCTGGACGTTACAACAAACCCTCGGATTCGGTGCTACACAACATCGTCAGCACTGCTTTGTGGGCATGCAGGCGGTTTTCGGCTTGATCAAAGACAATCGAACTCGCCCCATCAGCAACCTCGGCAGTCACTTCTTCGCCGCGATGCATCGGCAAACAGTGCATGAATTTGACGCCAGGCCGGGCCGCACTCATCAGTTTGGCGGTGACTTGATAGGGTTCAAGGGCGTGGACACGCTCGGGGACATCGGTTTGGCCCATACTCACCCACACATCGGTATAGATGATATCGGCATTGGCGACAGCTTCATAGGGGTCGGCGGTAATCAATACTTCGGTTTCGTTTTGTTCAGCCAAGGCCCGCGCTTCTTTGACAATCATGGCATCAGGGGCATAGTGGGCGGGCGTCGCCACCGCAATATGCATCCCTGCTAATGGCGCAGCATGCAAAAGCGAATGCACCATGTTGTTGCCATCGCCCACATAGGCAAAGCGCACGCCACGCGTGCCACCACAATACTCTTTGATGGTCAGCAGGTCGGCGAGGGTCTGGGTGGGGTGGTGCATGTCGCACAAACCATTGATGACGGGGATACGTGAGGCATCGGCCATTTCGGTGAGCACTGAATGGGCAAATACCCGCGCCATCATCACATGCACGTAGCGTTCGAGCACACGGGCGGTGTCGGCGATGGTTTCACCCCGTGACAACTGCATGTCGTTGGAACTCAAAAACATGGCGTGCCCACCCAGCTGCGTCATACCTACTTCAAAGGCACCGCGGGTGCGGGTTGATGGCTTAAAAAACATCATCGCCAAGATTTTGCCGGCAAGCAGGGCATGCGGGACGCCCCGGCGCAAGCGCCCTTTGAGTGTCAACCCGACAGTCACGAGGTCGGCAACTTCTGCCGAGGTCAGGTCGTTCATTTTGAGTAAATCGCGCCCATACAAAGAGTGCATATTCCCCCCGTATAAATTACGAAATAAGAGTCGCTGCCATCATAACAATCAATCAAACACTGCGGGCAAAGTTGGGTCAGCATAATAGGCAAAAAACAACTCAATCAGATGTGGTTGGATGCGGTCGAGCGACAATGGTGGAATGTGCTGGCGCTCAAACCAGGCCACCGCACTCGTTTCGGATGACGGCGCCGCTACCCCAGCCACCACCGCACACAGAAAATAAATGTTGTAGACATGCCATGGAATCGCGGGGTGACCTTGCTTGTCACGGTCAAGTACGCCGATGAGGCGGATTACCCGCACGTCGTAGCCCGATTCTTCGGCGACTTCGCGGATGGCCACTTGCGTCGGCGAATCACCCACGTCGGCCCAGCCACCCGGCGGTGTCCAGCCGCCGTCGGCGTTTTCGCGCACCAACAACAACCGCCCCGCATCATCAAATACCACCGCGCGCACGCCTACTTTGGGGGTAGCGTAGCCCTGTTGTTGCGCAAATAACGCCTGTACCGGACCAAGTTCGCCATCGGTACTGCTCGCAAGCATCATTTGCGCAGCGATTCCTCGCAACTCGTGATAGCGCTCGCGGTCATAGGGGTCACGGCCATAGGTTAAGCCACTTTGGGCTAAGGCCTGGATGCGGCGCGCCCAGGTCAATAATTGCGGAATCATGGCGTTATCCTCTGGTTGTCCACGCATTATCCACAGACTATCCCCAATTATGCCAGACAGGCCTGTGCGGCAGCCAATTGGGCCGCCACCGCCTGATGTCCAGTAGCGCCAGGCACGGTACGAGCCGCCACCGAGGCTGCCATGCGAAAGCACCCCAGCACATCTGCCGCAAAGGTACTATCAATCGATTGGAAGTCAGTCAGCGCTAATTGCGACATTTTGACGCCACGTTCTTCGCTCATGCGCACCAACTGCCCGACGACCTTGTGGGCGGTACGGAAGGGCACGCCCCGGTCGACGAGGTAATCGGCCACATCGGTAGCGAGCATCGCTTCATCGAGGCCACGTAGCAAGGCTGCCTGATTGAATTTGGCAGTGGCAGTGGCACCAGCAACAACGGGGAGCAAGATTTCGATGGTGCGGGCGGCATCAAACAACGGCTCTTTGTCTTCTTGGAGGTCTTTGTTGTAGGCCGATGGTAGTCCTTTGAGCACCGTCAAAATCGTCATCAGGCTGCCTACCAAGCGACCAGATTTACCACGTGCTAACTCAAACGAGTCGGGGTTTTTCTTTTGGGGCATCAGACTCGAGCCGGTAGAATAAGCGTCAGCGATGGTTACAAAGCCGTATTCAGCGCTCGAATAAAAGACCATGTCCTCGGCCAGACGACTAATGTGCACGCCAATCATGGCGGTGGTAAAGAGATACTCGGCGATGAAATCGCGGTCGCTAATGGCATCGACGCTATTGGCCGAAATCCCCAGCATGCCCAGTTCACTGGCAATGGCGTGGCGATCTACTTTGAGGGGCGTACCAGCGATAGCACCGGAGCCGAGTGGCAAAATCGCCGTGCGTTTGGCACAGTCAGCCAAGCGTTCGCGGTCGCGTTGCAATGGCCAAAAATGTGACAGTAACCAATGCGCCAACAAAATCGGCTGGGCTCGTTGCACGTGGGTATAGCCAGGAATAATCAAATCACCGGCCGCCACTGCTTGGTCAAGCAAGGCCTGTTGTACCATCTGCACCGCAGCATCTGCGCGGGTAATGGCGCTCATCGTCCACAAGCGGATGTCGGTAGCGACTTGGTCGTTGCGGCTGCGTCCGGTATGCAGTTTGCCGGCGACGGCACCCACGACTTCACCCAAACGGCGTTCGACGGCCGAGTGGATGTCTTCATCGGCGGTTTTGGCAGGGAAGGCCCCACTGGCAAATTCGTCGTATACCACCTGCAGGCCACGCAACAATTCATCGCGCTCGGCGGGGGTAATTACACCGGCGGCACAGATTTGGCGTGCCCACGCCATACTGCCGGTGATGTCTTCGGCCCACATGGTGCGATCAAACGGAAACGAGTTATTCAGCTCAGCCATCAAGGCGTCAATACCGGCACTAAAACGTCCACCCCACATCATGAGCCCTCCTATCGCGTTACGGAATACAGATTAATAAATCAACGTCAGTGGTAATGGGATTGTTTGCACATCCCATTGATTGTTGGTGACTTGGAGATTCGCCAAGACGACGCGCTGACGATGGACACTCACAAACAATAATTGATAGCGACCATCAGCAAGTGGTGCAAATTGGGCGATGTTCAATTGTACATCACCCGCAGTCTCTATTGGGATTGTCGCCGCTTTACCAGTGGCAGCTACAATTCCTTGTAACAACAAACTCCCCTGGACTCCTTGTACCGTGATGGTGTTCGTTGTCGCAGTAATCGCGATTTGCATGGGCAGACTTTGTAGGGGTGGTGGTGTCACCTGTCCGGCAAACGCCCGTAATCGCACCAATGCAGCCGATAATGCATCCACTTTGATGCGTTCTGATTGACCAGGTTGCATGCGCAAAGTGATGATTTGTGCACCCGCAGGCCACTGTTGATTGCCACGGGTTTGTGGTTGCAAAAACGCACCATCAATGGCGACGGTAGCTTCAGGAACTGTCAATATGCACCACGGTAATCCATTTATCAATAATTGGTTTTGCGCTGAAAAAGTCACCGTAATATCGCTGGTTGCCGCTGGTAGTGTGTATACACCTTGCAAGGTACGTGGACGAGCCAAAATCATCGCTTGACCGTCGGAGACCACACGATCAGCAGGGGTCAATCCGTATGCTTCCGGTTCTTCGTCATTCCCCATCAACACGTGGGTCGGGAGTGTGTCGATTGCAGGTAATGTTGCATAAAATCGCTCACGCGGCGCACCAGTCACCACCACGCCCATATCACGCCAAGAGCGTACCATCCCTAGTGCCACCAGGTCAGGGAGGCGCTGATCCGCGCTGACCAATACCGTATCGGCATTGGTTAGCGTTGGGTGTGACAATTGCGTAGGAGCCACCGCATATACCGTACTATCGGCATCGCTGTAGATTTTGTGCAGGTCAGGGCTGGCGGCGAATTTGGTTTCGATATCAGCTAATGCCGCTGATTTATATTCGTTGCGGTGAATGACAATCATATCGAGGCCAGCAGCGCGCAAGCGCGCCAACACGTCGGGGCGCGGTAGGTGCTGCGCATCGCGGGCAATCAAGGTGATACTGGCCGGAATCACGCCACTATACCCGGTCAACAAGCGCTGACCGTGGATGGATTGCCAAAGTTGGCGGTTGCCCATTTGGGCACTATCGCCAGATGCATTCATCGGTAATTCGAGGATGGCACGCCGAGCTGGTTGCGTAGCGAGCCATTGATAGAGGGCTGGCGCCGTCGCCATGGTGGGAGCGGGTTGCAATGCTAAGTGGGGCGACGGTAATTCGAGTACCACCACGATACTTAACACAATCATCAACCAACGACGCTGAAAAACTGGGTGGCTGGTCATCACCTGCCCAGCCAATGCCGCCAACGCCAACGTCACCAACCACCCCCATCGGGCGGGCACCCGCAAGGCATCAAACCCCGGCACAATACGTGCAAGTAGCGCATAAACGGGAAAAAACACCGGTGTGCCACCATCAACAATCCGCCATTGCGTCCCCATCGCCAACATAAATCCCAAAGCGGCTACGATGACCCAAAAGCGTTGGGCTGGCACCGTTTGGCGCACAAATCCCCAACCGCCAATCACCATCAATAGTAATCCCGGCCCCAAAATCAGCTCAGCACGGTCACGCAGCAAATCACCAAACAACCAATTCCACAACCAGGAATCTGGCGTGACCGCAATAAACGAATGGAGTGATGCAGACCAATTCATCATTTCGTTAGTGGTGCGACTAACAGCCGTCATTTGTTGCACGGCGCGATACGGCCAGCCCAATGCCACTACGGCCACTGCCACCATGCCAAACACCACACCAATCCGCATCACTTCCCAGCGTACAAGGTGGCGTATATCACGCCAACACTGCCAGACCCGCAATAGTCCCAGTACCACGAGCACACAGACCATCATGTACAGGTGATAAATACTCACACTCACCGCATAGAGCATCACTCCCAGCAACCCTATGAGGTAGCGGTTGAACCAGCGCGGGTGCGCCAACGTCAATTGGAGCAACCACAAGGCCAATGGCAATAACATGGTTTGGAGCATTTGCAAGTGATAGAGATGCGCCATCCGAAACGGCGCAAAGGTCATCGCAATCACCACCAACAACGCCGACCACGGTGCGACCTGCTCAAATCGCAATAATTCCCACAGCGCCCAGGCCGTCAATACAAACGACGCCATAATCAACAGATTAAGCACCGCAGCCAATGGCACACCGGCCCACACCAACGGTGCCACCAGTACACCCAGTAGGAGCATGTGATCGCTAAAGGCGAGCGTGGTCGTATAGGGATAAAAAATCGGTGCATCAAATAGATGCATCGGATTGGTATGCAAGGCAGTGGTAATCCACCACAACGTCCAGTAGTGGAGTTGGGTGTCGGGGTTCCGCAACATATGTGTGCTGAAGTGAGGCCACATATCACGCAACACCACCGCAGTAATCAACGCGACGATGCTGATTGCAAGCGTGCGTTGCCGCGTTGGTTCAGGTAATTGCGCAAAGCGTTGGCGAAGTCCCACAATGGTCTGCATAGCACCTATTCACCCAGGTTAACGTACCACGGGGCGGCCGAAGCTACCCCGTGATACCGGCGATTTACGTGGTGTAATGGGCGTTGACTTCGACGTATTCTTTACTGAAGTCACAGGTCCAGACAGTCGTCGCCGCATCACCGAGTCCCAAATCAAGGGTAATAAACACATCCTCGCGTTTGAGCAGATTTGAGGCCGCATTGAGGTCTGCCACCAACGGCATGCCCGCCGCCACGAGGCGGATTTGCTCAGCGCCCAATCCGAAATCGAGCGTCAAGGTGTCGGGGTCGATCTCGGCGCCGCTATACCCCGCCGCACAGACCACCCGGCCCCAGTTGGGATCATTGCCGTGGATGGCGGTTTTGACCAGTGGCGAGCAGGCGATGCTATCTGCCACGCGGTGCGCCATTTGGGCGTGCGCCGCGCCAGTGACGCGGATCTCGATGAGTTTGGTTGCCCCTTCACCATCGCGGGCGATTTTTTTGGCTAAATCAATACACACTACCCGTAATAACGCCACAAAATCGGCCAGCTCACTGTCCGTAATCGTTACCCCAGCCACCCCTGACGCCAACAACAAGACCGTGTCGTTGGTGCTCATGTCGCCATCCACGCTAATCCGATTGAAACTCATATCGGCGACGGACTTGAGTGCGGTGTGGAGCAATTCGGGGGCAACTTGGGCATCGGTGGTGATAATCGACAACATGGTGGCCATGCCGGGGTGAATCATGCCAGCCCCTTTGGCCATCCCTGCTACCGTGACCGAGTGACCAGCAATCACACCAGTGGCACTGGATGTCTTGGGTTTGGTGTCGGTGGTCATGATGGCGCGTGAGGCGAGGTTTGCTTCACGAGTCCAAGTGGCCGGTGCTAGTTGGCCAATCCCACTAGCGACTTTAGTCATATCGAGTTGGCGCCCAATCACGCCAGTCGACAACACCAACACTTGATCGGCACGGGCACCAACCACATCGGCGGCGAGGGCAGCCATTTGCCGAGTATTCACCTTGCCCTCGTCCCCCGTACAGGCGTTAGCACAGCCGGCGTTGGCGATGATTGCACGCATTTGGCCAGCCGATTGACTGAGCACTTCACGGTCATACAGGACGGGCGCAGCTTTGACACGATTGGTGGTAAAAACTCCTGCGGCGCTACAGGGGGCATCAGCCACAATCAAGGTCAAATCCAGCGCACCATCTTTTTTCAGGCCACAAGCCGTCGCCGCGGTACGGAACCCAGGCGCCAAGGTGAATACATCATGCATGTTATTTACTTCCCATCAACCAAGGCTTGCACCTTCATGGGCAAACCAAAAATCTTGATGAAGCCCTCAGCGTCCTTTTGATTGTACGAATCACTCATGGTGAAGCTAGCAATATCGGGGTTGTAGAGGGTGCGGTCGGCTTTACGTCCCACCAAAATCGTGTTGCCTTTGTAGAGCTTGATGCGTGCGACGCCGGTGACGTTTTCTTGGGTCGAAGTAAAGAAGGCCTGCAACGCCTCGCGCAATGGCGTAAACCACTGCCCGTAATAAACCACTTCAGCGTAGCGGGCGGCCACGACGTCTTTGTAGTGCAAGGTGTCACGGTCGAGCGCCAATTGTTCGATGGCTTGATGTGCGACGTGAATCAAGGTCCCGCCGGGGGTTTCGTAGACGCCGTGGCTCTTCATCCCCACCAAACGATTTTCGACCAAGTCAATCCGGCCAATGCCGTGCTTGGCGCCGAGATCGTTGAGGGTGCTGAGCAATTTGACCGGGCCCATGACTTCGCCATTGACGGTGGTGGGGATACCTTTGACGAAGCCGATTTCGACGTATTCGGCTTTATCAGGGGCATTCTCGGGCGATACGGTCAAGGTGTGCATCACTTCTTCGGGCTCGTTCCACGGATCTTCGAGGATGCCCCCTTCATGGGACATGTGCCAAATGTTACGGTCACGGCTATAAATCGACTTAATCGTCGCCGATACCGGCACGTTGTGCTCGGCGGCGTAGTCGAGGGCATCTTCGCGGGAGCGAATGTTCCACTCACGCCACGGGGCAATGACTTTGAGTTGGGGTGCGACCACCATGTAAGTCAATTCGAAGCGTACTTGGTCGTTGCCTTTGCCGGTACAACCGTGACAGAGGGCATCGGCACCTTCGAGCAAGGCGATTTCGGCTTGGCGTTTGGCAATCAAGGGACGGGCCACTGAGGTACCGAGCAAATACAAGCGCTCGTAGCTGGCACCCGATTGCACCAACGGGAAGAGATAATCGCGCACAAACACTTCGCGTAAATCTTCGACGTAGCACTTCGATGCGCCGCTAGCGATTGCTTTGGCTTCGAGCCCATCGAGCTCGTCATCTTGACCAATGTTGCAGCAGTAGCAGATGACTTCGGGGTTGCCATAGTTTTGTTTGAGCCACGGCACAATGATGCTGGTATCGAGACCACCGGAGTATGCCAACACGACTTTCTTGACTTTGGGACGATCCATGAGAATTCTCCTTATGTAAATAAAAGCTCGACATCGTCGCGGGTCAAGGTTTTGAAGCCACCCCGCTCAGGTGTGATGAGCTGACTCACCAAATCACGCTTGCGTTCTTGGAGCTGCAAGATTTTTTCTTCGACCGAATCACGCACTACCATTTTGTAGACCATCACGGGGCGAGTTTGCCCGATACGATGGGTCCGGTCGGTGGCCTGCATTTCGACCGCGGGATTCCACCACGGATCCACGTGGATGACATAGTCGGCGGCGGTTAGATTCAAGCCGACCCCACCCGCCCGCAAACTAATCAAAAAGAAGGCATGGCGATTGTCGTGTTGGAATGCGTCAATGATACTCTGGCGGTCACGAGTACGCCCATCGAGATAGGCGTAGCTCGTGCCCCGCGCATCGAGGGCTTCGCGTACCAAACTCAACATCTGCACAAACTGCGAAAAGACCAAGGCGCGATGGCCGGCGGCCTGCAACGCTTCGAGGGTTGCCAGCAACGACTCGAATTTGCCCGAAATCCCAGCGCTCTGAGGATCAATCAAGCGGGGATGGTTGCAGATTTGGCGCAAGCGCAACAATCCTTCCAGCATTTTGACGCGGGCTTGTTGCTCACCCGCCGTATCAATCAAGCCGAGTAATACGGCACGATAGTGGTCACGTTGCGCATTATACAGGCGCCGTTGCTCGGGTTCCATTTCGCTCATCAACACCCGTTCGGTGCGTGACGGCAAATCGGGGGCGACTTGGTCTTTGGTGCGCCGCAAAATAAAGGGATAGGTCAGCCGGCGCAACAATTTGAGGGCGGTAGCGCGGCCTTCGCCTTCGCGAGTAAAGGTATCGCGGAAGGTTTCGGCACTGCCTAACAACCCTGGATTGAGGAAGGCGAATTGTGACCACAATTCTACGGCGCTGTTTTCGATGGGAGTACCGGTCAACGACAAGCGCCGCTCGCCTTGGAGGCGGCGGGCCGCCCGGGCCGTTTCGGCACTAGGGTTTTTGACTGCTTGCGATTCATCGAGAATGATGTACTGGAACCGATACCCTACCAGCAACTCAATGTCACGCAGCATGGTGCCGTAGGTCGTCAACACCACGTCGTATTGATTAAACGTGGCGGCGTCTTTGCTGCGCCCTTGATCGATTTGGGTCAACAAGCGCAGATTGGGGGTAAAGCGCGCCGCTTCACGTTGCCAATTATAAATAATCGAGCGCGGCATCACAATCAACACTGCCGGCGCGCCTGGTTGGCGTTCGCGCAACGATTGGATGAACGCCAGGGTCTGGATTGTTTTGCCCACACCCATGTCATCGGCCAGACAGCCGCCAAACCCATAGGTATTGAGGAAGTGCAACCAGTCGTAGCCAGATTTTTGGTAGACCCGCAATGTCCCCACAAATCCATCCGGTAAGGGTTGTGGCTCGATGTGGTCAAACAAGCGTAAGCGACTACGGCGTTCTTCGAACATACTATCGACTTGGGCGGAATTCGCTTCTTGGACCAATTGTTCGACCACGGCGGCCTGGGCACTGGCATAGCGCAGCTGGGTCTGTTGTTCGTGCCCCATGGCAAACAACGGGGCCAGGCGTTGCGCCAGCGCGTTCGACACCAAACCGAGTGAACCATCCGCCAACAAAATATAGCGTTCGCGCCGTAGTACTGCACGCCGTACGGTGGCTAAATCAACCGACAAATCACCAAAACTGACCACCGCCGCCACATCAAACCAATCGATGTGGGATTGGACGGTAACCGAGATTTGGGGTTCATCGACCCGCATTTGCACGGCAGTCAAATCCGCCTCGCCACTCACCTGTACCCCTTGGCTGGCCAAGGCACCGACCACCCGCAACATGAAATCAGTGGGCGCCATGGCACGGCGAGTACGATAGATGTCTGCCTCTACCCAACGCAACGCATGGTGTTCGAGCATAACCGTCGCAGCCCGCTCAGCCTCGCTGTCACGCATAATTCGTATGAGGTGCAATTCTTCACTGCCATGCAAAATCGCTTGACTAGGGTAACTCGCATCAAAGGGCAATCGTTGTGTGCCGTATTGGAATGCCAGCCGTACTTCCATCACGCCGGCATGCTCACCCACGGTAATCACCGGCACCGGCTCAACCACAATATCGTCCCAGCGCACTGCCGCCCCACACACGGGCACACGATTCACCAAATCAAGCAGGCGGTGGTCAAACCGTTCACGGTCATGGGCGCTGACCCGCAATTGCGGCGTTTGCAAGAGCTGATCCGTCACCGGCGTCCGTTCACCGATATTGACCAAGGTGCGCCCAGTCAACAACCACGCACTCGCAAAGGGCAACACGATACGGGTGTGGGTGTCTACCACCACACTTTGGTGCTGGGTATGCACGATACTCTGCAACACCAAGTCGGCACCATCGTCATCAATCGACAGTTGGAGTTCGCCCGCAGTGGCCGCAACCGTAATCGGATGCCGAAAATCAATCGTCTCATCGGCCCGATAGACCTGTTGATTGGCCAACAATTCCAGCGCGCCGGCATACAACCAGGCCCGTTGCGCTGGTTGCGTCGCGGCCACCGTTTGGGCACACAGCATGGCTGCGGCATGCAGCACATGATGGGGGGTATTGGGATGGCCGGCCGGGGTGGGTGGGGAGCGCAACGGGCGCACTTCAGCACCCTCCCAATCGTTACGCCCAGCCCGCTGGATCACATTGACGGGAATCAGCGCCCAACCGTCATCACCCACACCCAAGGGGTGGCCACGATGCAAGCCAAACACGATATGGGCGTTGTTGCTGTTACTCGCAACCGGGCGCCCTTTGTCCGACAAGCTCAACAAGGCTTCCCACGGTTGCGGTGGGTTGCTCGTCATGTGAACGTGCAATACTTGGGCGGCCGCCACACGATGCAGGCACGGGCCTTCGTCACGGTGTAGACAATCACACAAGGTGGTTACTCGCCCGGCAATCATCATCACACTCACCCGTCGCGGCGGATGCACATCCCCCACCAGCACCGCAGCACTGGTAGGGGTGGCTTGTTCGATGGTGACTGCGCCGCGGGTACACAATTCACCAGCACGCCGCACGAGCATCGGCGATGCCAACGCGAGTACCTGCGCGAGGTGATCGGGGGTAATTAGCTGCACCCGCGCCGTTGTCATGCCGTTGGTCCTTTGGCAATCCCATAATGGTCTTGGAGTGAGCGCACCGTCATTGTCCGGCGTTGTAATTCACGAATCCCAGCCACCGTGGCCGCCGCCCCCGTCAAGGTCGTCACCAACATCACGCCATAGCGAATCGCTGCGCTCCGCAACGCTTGGCCATCACTATAGGCCTGTTGGCCTAATGGTGTACTAATCACCAATTGCACCTGGCCTTGGGCCAACAAATCAGCCGTATGCGGTGAACCGTCGGCGATTTTGTTGACCAAGCTGACCACCAAGCCAGCCCCACTCAACATGTCGGCCGTGCCTTTGGTGGCGTACAACGTGAAGCCTAGTTGAATCAAATCACGCCCGATGCGCACAATGGCGTTTTTGTCGTTATTGTTGACCGTCAACAACGCTCCGCCGGCAATGGGGATACGTTGGTTGGCGCCCATTTCGGCTTTGGCAAAGGCCAAACCAAAGTTTGACGCATGCCCCATCACTTCACCCGTCGAACGCATCTCAGGACTGAGCATGATGGTGGCACCGGGGAATTTGTCGAACGGCAGCACCGCTTCTTTGACAAAAAAACCGTCAACCTTGGGTTCTGTGGTGAAATTCAATTCGCGCAACGTCTTGCCGGCCGCCACTTGGGCAGCCAAGCGGGCCAACGGGAAGCCGGTCGCCTTGGCGATAAACGGTACCGTGCGCGACGAACGGGGATTGACTTCGATCACATAGACGATTTCGTCTTTGATGGCGTATTGCACATTCATCATGCCCTTGACATTCAACGCCATGCCGATACGCATGGTAATGTCACGGATGGCATCGATGTGGTAGGCGCTGATTTTGTAGGGCGGCAACACCATCGCCGAGTCACCCGAGTGCACGCCTGCTTCTTCGACATGCTCCATGATGCCGGCAATCACCACCTGCTCGCCATCGCCGATGGCGTCGACATCTACCTCAAAGGCATCTTCGAGATATTTGTCGATTAGCACTGGCGCACCCGCACTGACGATGGTGGCTTCGGCAATATAGCGCTCGAAGCTTTCGTCGTCATAGGCAATCGCCATGGCGCGCCCACCCAGCACATAACTGGGCCGCACCAATACAGGGAAGCCGATGCGATGCGCCACCACCTGCGCTTCGGCCAAGGTCGAGGCCATGCCGTTGGGTGGTTGCTCGACATTCATGCTCCGCAACAAATCCCCAAAGCGCCCGCGCTCTTCGGCCAAGTCGATGGCATCGGGTGAGGTACCCCAGATTGGCACGCCCGCTGCTTCGAGACCATGCGCTAAATTCAAGGGCGTCTGACCACCAAATTGCACCAAGGCCGGCACGCTACGGACTGCCGGACCAAAGTCTGCCCCCGCTTCGCGGTCATAAATATTAAGCACATCTTCGAGCGTTAGCGGTTCAAAATAGAGCCGGTCGGCGGTGTCATAGTCAGTCGAAACGGTCTCGGGGTTACAGTTGATCATGATGGTTTCGATGCCCATGTCGCGCAAGGCGAAACAGGCATGCACACAACAATAATCGAACTCAATCCCTTGGCCGATACGGTTGGGACCACCACCGATAATCATCGCTTTGGCGCGATTGGTGACTTCGGCTTCGTCGCTGCTGGGCTGGCGGCTATACGTACTATAAAAATACGGAGTGGCCGCTGCGAATTCAGCCGCACAGGTGTCAATCTTGCGATACACCGGCACGATTTTGGCTTGTTTGCGGGCTGCCCGTACCTGCATTACTGCCGGTTTATCTGACAACAAACCAGCCATTTGCGGGTCAGAAAAGCCGTATTCCTTGGCCGTAAACCACAAATCATATGGCAAGGTGGCGAGGGAGTAGCGGGCGATTTCTTGCTCGACGGCCACGATGTCTTGGAACTGTTGTACGAACCACGGATCAAAGCCGGTGCGCTCGCAGATTGATTCGAGGCTGGCACCAGCGCGGATTTCGTCGCAGACCCGGAAAATCCGGCGCGGCGTGGGGATACGGATATCATCAAAGCCCACCATTTTGACTTGGTCGCTGCCCACAAAGCCGGTGGCGCCGATTTCGAGGCCACGCATCGCTTTTTGGAAGGCTTCGGTAAAGGTAGCCCCGATGGCCATCACCTCGCCCACGCTTTTCATTTGTGGACCGAGGATGGGATCGACGCCGGGGAACTTTTCAAAGGCCCAGCGTGGGATTTTGACCACCACATAGTCGAGGCTGGGCTCAAACGAAGCCGGCGTCAGCTTGGTGATGTCGTTGGGGATTTCGTCGAGGGTATAGCCTACCGCCAACAAGGCGGCGATTTTGGCGATGGGGAAGCCGGTGGCCTTGGACGCCAACGCCGACGAACGGCTGACGCGCGGATTCATTTCGATCACAAACGGCGTGCCGGTTTTGGGGTCGACCGAGAATTGAATGTTAGAACCGCCGGTTTCGACGCCCACGGTGCGAATCACCATTTTGGCCATTTCGCGCAAGCGTTGTAATTCGCGGTCGGTCAACGTCATCGCCGGCGCCACCGTCATCGAGTCGCCAGTATGCACGCCCATGGCATCGATGTTTTCGATGGTACAAACCACCACAAAGTTGTCGACGCAGTCACGCATGACCTCGAGCTCGTATTCCTTCCAGCCAATCACCGATTGCTCGATGAGGACTTGGGTGACGGGGGAGGCCCGCAAGCCACGCTCGGCGATTTCGCGGAGCTGGGCTTCGTCGTAGCCGATACCGCCGCCACTACCACCGAGGGTAAACGATGGCCGAATCAAAATGGGGTAGCCGATTTTGGCGGCGACAATCACGGCTTGCTCGACCGTAGTGACGGTTTCGCCCAACGGCACACCCAAACCGATTTCGAGCATGGCTTGTTTGAACAGCTCACGATCTTCGGCGAGGGCGATGGCCTTGGGTTGAGCACCCAGCAATTGCACGTTGTACTTGGCGAGCAGCCCCAATTCGTGCAACTTCATGGTCAAGTTGAGGGCGGTTTGGCCACCCACTGTGGGCAAAATTGCATCGGGGCGTTCTTTGATGATGATTTGTTCGATGAACTCGGGGGTCAGTGGTTCGATGTAGGTGGCATCGGCAAATTGCGGGTCGGTCATGATGGTGGCCGGGTTTGAATTGACCAAAATGACGCGGTAGCCTTCATTACGCAAGGCTTTACAGGCTTGCACGCCCGAATAGTCAAATTCACAGGCTTGGCCGATGACAATCGGACCCGAGCCAATAATCAAAATACTTTTGATGTCTGTGCGCTTCGGCATTTGTCTACCCTTCCATCAATTGCACAAAGCGGTCGAACAAATAGGCGGCGTCGTGCGGGCCAGGGGCGGCTTCGGGGTGATATTGCACACTAAAGGCTTTGAGGGCGGGGGCTTCGAGGCCTTCGACACATTGGTCGTTGAGGTTGACGTGGGTCACGCCCGAGCCAGCCGGCAACGAGTCAGCATCCACTGCAAAGCCATGGTTGTGGCTCGAGATTTCGACTTTGCCAAAGGCTTTGACGGGCTGATTGGCGCCGTGATGCCCAAAGCGTAATTTGTAGGTGGTACCACCTAGCGCCAAGCCAAGGATTTGATGCCCCAAACAGATGCCAAACAACGGCACCTTGCCGAGCAACTGCTTGGTTGACTCGATGCCGTAGGTTACCATGGCGGGGTCGCCAGGGCCGTTTGACAAAAAGACTCCGTCGGGGTGCATCGCCAATACGTCACTGGCAGGAGTGGTGGCCGGCACGACAGTGATTTTGATACCGCGTTCGGCCATCAGGCGCAAAATATGATGCTTGATGCCAAAATCGTAGGCCACCACGTGCAGTGGGCGACCGGCTTTGGTGCCCCGTGAGCCGAGGCCCCACTCGCCGACACCACCCGCCCAAGTATAGGCTTCGGTGCAGGTTACATTGGGGACGAGGTCGAGGCCTTCCATGGTGGGGGAAGCTTTGGCGGTAGCGACAAGTTTGACATGGTCGAGCTCGCTCGACGAAATCACGCCGCGCAACGCACCGGCAGAGCGGATATGCCGCACCAAGGTGCGGGTATCGATGCCGGTAATGCCCACGATGCCTTGGGCGCGCATTTCGGCGTCGAGTGAATTATCAGCACGGTAATTGCTGACCCGTGGGCTAGCGGCGCGCACCACAAACCCCGACAACCACCACTTGCGGCTTTCGCCATCGGCATCATTGACGCCGGTATTGCCGATATGGGGCGCCGTCATCACGACTATTTGCCCAAAGTACGATGGATCGGACAACACTTCTTGGTAACCGGTCATAGCGGTGTTAAACACCACTTCGCCGGTACGCTGACCGATAGCGCCAAAGGCACTGCCAACCCAGATGGTGCCGTCTTCGAGGGCGAGTATCGCCGCTGTACGTTCAAACCCTGCCTGCATGCCTTACTGCCCCCTCTCACCTGCGCCATTGCGCCAGATGGCAAACTCGATTACCACTGCGGTTTCGTCACACCGATCAATGAGCGGACAGAGCACACAATCACGCCAGACCTTTTCGGGGAAGCGTTCATGCTCGGTGACCACAAATCCCATCCGCTCAAAAAAACCAACGGCTCGCGTCAATGCAAACACCGTTGGATAACCACGTTGTTGTGCTTCCGCAACCAAGGCCTTGACGATTTCGCCGCCGACACCATAGCGGCGATAGGCCGGCAATACTGCCAACGAACGCACTTCGACCAGCGCCGGGCCCATTTCGAGCAGGGAACCAATCCCTACGACCTGGCCCGCAACCTCGGCCACCATCCAATTGCCCAAGGCCGCCACAATGTGTTCACGACTGCGGGGCAACAAATGTCCCAGCGCGACGTTTTCGTCAACCACAGCCTTGATGGCGTCGACATCTGCCGCATATGCCAAGCGCATACTCACCAACGGCGGCTGACTCGGCGTCGCCTGTACATCATGAATCATCGTCATGCGGCACCTCCACCAGTGACGATGCAGGTTCCGGCATCTTCACCACGGGCAAGGCGCTCAAGCCCTGCCATATCGACAATCCGTGCTTGCATGACCCCGGTGGCCAGTACCGCCAAGGCGGCGCGCACTTTGGGGATCATGCCACCATAAATCTCGCCGCTGGCAATGGCTGCATCGATGGTCGGAGCCGTCAATTGGGGCACCACTTGATCAGCCAACTTGACGCCAGGCACATTGGTCACAAAGGTGACTTCGACGGCGCGGTCACGATTATCCCGTGCCAGCGCAGCCGCAATCGCCCCAGCCGCATCATCTGCGTTTACATTATAACTGCCATCAGCCCCGAGTGAGATGGGAGCAATCACTGGCACCACCTGCGCATCAATCAATGGCCACAACACACTCGTCCGCACCGTCACGGGTTGCCCCACCCGGCCGATGTCGCCATCGGGGTGGTGAAGTTTTTGGACGCGAATCAAGCCGCGATCGACCCCCGACATGCCCCAGGCATCGACCCCAGCCAGGCCAAATGCCACGGTCAGACGGGTGTTGACGGCACCGGCCAGTACCATTTCAGCGGCGGCCATGGCGGTATCATCGCTGACGCGTAGCCCCGCCACAAAGCGTGGTTCGCCACCCAAAGCCGTCTGAATCTGGCCGATTTCTTTGCCGCCGCCGTGCACCAATACGGGCACCGTCGGCATGGCAGCCACAGCTGCCGTGAGCCGAGCGACAAAGGCGGGATCGTCGATTTCATTGCCACCAATTTTTATGACACGCAGTATGTTCAACCAGGTTCCTTCCTATGCGGGCAACGCATATTTATCAGCAATAGCGCCTCAAAACGCTTATTTGATATCTGCTCCACGCAACGTATAGGTATGCCAACTATCACGGCTAGTGGGCAGTGAATCATATAGTCGTTGCACCGCATGATTGTCGAGTGCCGTTTGCCAATGGACGCCGGCATAGCCTTGACTGACGGCCCAGGCCGTGCAATGCACAATCAACTTGCGCCCCAGCCCTTGACCACGCATGTCGGGATTCACATACAAATCATTGAGTAGGCATTTTTCGACGGCCGACACCGACGACAGCACGCGGTAGGCCGTCACAAAGCCCATGGCATGACCGGCATTCGACATTGCGACCCACTGCGCCCCCAAAGCCGGCGTAGTCACCAAGCGCCCAAAGTGATTGCGATTGCGCTCGGTGTCGGGCGTGGCCTGATAAAAGCGCTGATAATCGGCAATAAGTGGCAATACCAACTCGAGATTATCGAGGGTAACGGGGACGATAGCGATGCTCATTGCAGTCCCTCTGTTTCATTCAAACCGCACATGATGTTCATACACTGGATGGCTTGGGTGGCGGCGCCTTTGGCCAGATTATCGACACTCGACATGATGATGGCCAGCCCGGGTTGCGCCAATGTCACCGACATGGCACACATGTTGGTGTTGGTGGTATGCGCCATGGCCGCCAATTGCCCGGCCGGCAATACCCGTACAAACGGCTCGTCGGCATAGGCGGTGGTGTAGAGGGCACGGAGGCTGGCATCGTCGAGGCTGGCATCGACCCGCACATAGATGCCACTCAACATGCCCCGTACCACCGGCACCAGATGCGGATTGAAAATCACCGTGGGGGAGATGCCGGTGCTCAATTTGGCCAATTCTTGCTCGATTTCGCCCACATGGCGGTGCACGTGGCCAATGTTGTAGGGAGTGACGGTGTCGTGGGTCTCGGCAAACAAGGTGTTGATTTTGGCGGCCCGGCCGGCCCCTGAGATGCCCGACTTGGCGTCGACAATAATCGTGGCGTCAGTAACCACTCCAGCGCGGAGCAGGGGCATGGTGCCCAAAATCACCGAGGTGGGGTAGCAGCCCGGGTTGGCCACGAGGCGGGACTGGGCAATCGCCGCCCGGTTGAGTTCGGGGATGCCATAGGGGATGGGGAGCATGGCGGGGAATTCGTGGGGGTGGCCGTACCATTTGGCGTAGCGCTCGGCGCTGTCGAGGCGGAAGTCTGCCGAAAAATCGACCACTTTGGCGCCGGCCTCGAGGGCCCGCACGGCGGTGCGAGCGGCGGCCCCGTGGGGCAACGCCAACAACACCACGTCGACCTGATCAAACGGGGCATCATCGACAGAAGTCAAGGCAATGTCGAGTGGCCCGGGGAATGAATCAGCCAGCGATTTGCCCGCTTGGGCTTCGGATGTGGCAAACACCACTTGCACGCCGCGGTGACGACGCAGCCAACGCAACGCTTCGTAGCCGGCGTACCCTGTCACCCCACAAATGCCCACACGTACCATGGCTCCGTCCTTTTCTTCATACAAAAAACCCCAGGGGCGCTGGCGCGCTCCCCGGGGTGGTGTGGCGTAATCTCGGAGGGTATTTGCTACCCCTCAACACACGACATCGCCCCGGGTCCCATACGGACTCGTCGGAGGTCAGCTCGTCGCAATGTAGAGGTTGTTGGCAATGCAAATTTCATAATCATTATAGTATGGGTAAATGATGCAAATGTCAATCCGAATTGGCGAATTGGCAAATTCAATTCACCCCAGCGTCAGCACCCCAGCGTGTATGCCACCAACGGGGAGATACAACGGCGCTTCACGCTATGGCATAGACGCTGTGGGGAGTATTCTACGTGGGGGTTTGCATGGCGTCCCCATACACACATCCATGCAGGCGTGGGTAGTTACGTAACAATACAAGTCGGTTATAATAGCGGTATATCACATTTCTATTGAGTAAAAACTATGGAACAAGTAACCCACAACAAAATCGTCTCGTTCATCTGGGGCATCGCAGACGATGTGCTCCGTGACCTCTTTAAGCGCGGCAAATACCCCGATGTTATCCTGCCGATGTGTGTCATCAGACGTATGGATGCGGTACTCGAGCCAACCAAGCAACAAGTGCTCGACACAAAAAAATTCCTCGACGAAAACAACATCATCGAACAACAGTCAGCCCTGAGCGGTGCCGCCGGGCACGCCTTTTACAATACGTCCAAATTTACCCTGCGCGACCTCAAATCACGTGGTAGCCAACAACAATTACTCGCAGACTTCGAAGACTACCTCAACGGCTTTTCGCCCAACGTCCAAGACATCCTCGAAAACTTCAAGTTTCGCAACCAGTTGCAAACCCTCTCAAAAGCCGACGCCATCGGCACTCTGATTGCGAAATTCCTTGACCCCGATATCGACCTCTCGCCGGCTGGCATCGACAATCACGCCATGGGTACCGTTTTTGAAGAACTGGTCCGCAAGTTCAATGAAGAAAACAACGAAGAAGCGGGCGAGCACTGGACACCCCGTGATGCGGTACGGCTGATGGCCAACCTCGTCTTTTTGCCGATAGCCGACCACATCAAATCGGGCACCTACAAGCTCTACGACGCCGCCTGTGGCACGGGCGGGATGCTGACAGTGGCAGAAGAAACACTTGAATCAATCGCCATAGCACGCAAGCAATCGGTCAAAAGTGTCCTCTACGGGCAAGAAATTAACCCCGAAACCTATGCCATCTGTAAGGCCGACATGCTCCTCAAAGGCGAAGGGGAAAACGGGGAAAGCGCCGACCATATCGTCGGTGGTGCCGAATGGTCGACACTGGCACATGACGCCTTCCCTGGCCAAGAATTCGACTTCATGCTGGCCAATCCGCCCTACGGCAAAAGCTGGAAGAAAGATCTCGAGGCGCTCGGTGGCAAAGACGGCATGCGCGACCCACGCTTCAAAATCATGCACCGCGGTGAAGAATTGTCGCTGGTGACCCGCTCTAGCGATGGACAACTCCTTTTCCTCGCCAACATGGTTTCCAAAATGAACAATAGTTCGGTGCTGGGCAGTCGCATCGCCGAGGTCCACAACGGCTCGTCGCTCTTTACCGGCGATGCGGGCCAAGGCGAAAGCAATATTCGCCGTTGGATCATCGAAAACGACTGGCTCGAAGCCATCGTTGCCCTGCCACTCAATCTTTTTTACAATACGGGCATCGCCACCTATATCTGGGTGCTGACCAACCGCAAACCAGCGCATCGCAAAGGCCAAGTCCAGCTCATTGATGCGAGTCAATGGTACAAACCATTGCGCAAAAATTTGGGCAAAAAGAATTGTGAATTATCACCCGAAGACATCGACCGCATCAATCAAACATTTTTGGCCTTCACCGAAACGCCCGAATCCAAAATCTTCCCGAACGCCGCCTTGGGCTATTGGAAGGTCACGGTCGAACGTCCACTGCGCTTGCATAGCCAACTCAGCCTCAAGGCGATTGCTCCCCTACGCTATATGTCGGGCGACGAAGCGCTACGGAGTGCCCTCTACGAAACATTCGGCGACGCCCTCTGCAACGATTTTGCCCGCATCACCCCCACCCTCGAACAACACCTCGCCGAATGGGGCAACGACGATGACGAAAGCGCTGACGACGACGGCGACACAAACAAAGGCCTACCCGAAAAAACCCGCAAAAAATTGCTCGATCCCAAAACCTGGGAACGCGACGGCCGCCTAGTCGACGTAGCCAACACCCTGCGAACCGCCCTTGGTGATGGGGTATTTACTGATTACAACCTCTTCCGCGAGCGCGTCGACGCAACTATTGCGCAGTACGGCATCCGCATCGGCACAGCCGACCTCAAACTCATCCTCAAAGCGGTGAGCTGGCGTGACGAATCGGCCCCTGCCGTCATCGCCAAGGTACACAAACCAGGCAAAGCCCAGCCGGCTCCGCTCCATGGCCTCTATGAGGTCTTGTGGGGGGGCAAACGCACCGTCGTCGAATATGAACCCGACCCCGACTTGCGCGATAGCGAGCAAGTGCCGCTCATCGAAGCTGGCGGAATCGAAGCCTTTATCAGCCGCGAAGTCTTGCCTTATACGCCCGATGCCTGGATCAAACCCGATACCACCAAAATCGGCTACGAAATCAGCTTTACCCGCCATTTTTACAAACCACAACCCTTGCGCACCCTCGCCCAAATCAGTGCCGACATCCTTGCCATTGAACAAGAAGCAGATGGATTGCTCGATGGGTTGTTGAAAGTGGAAAGCAAATGAGAGAAATACTTGGTAAAGCAAAGACGGTCCGCGAATTACTAAAAGGCGTCAAGTATTCAATCGATTACTATCAACGCGAGTATAAATGGCACGACAAGCAAATCCGTGAGCTCATCGACGACTTGAGCGACAAATTCCTGGAAGAATATCAACCGGGGCATGCACGTACCAATGTAGCTGATTACCCACACTATTTTCTGGGCTCTATTATCATCAGCAAAAAAGACAGCATCGGTTACATTGTCGACGGCCAGCAACGCCTCACAAGCATAACGCTTCTGCTTTTATTGCTACGCAACCTTCAGAGTGACCGAACGGAACGCGTCAATGTAGATGAGCTTATTTTCTCTGAAAAGTTTGGACAAAAGTCATTCAACTTGCACGTCGATGAACGCACCCCCGCAATGGAAGCGCTCTATGACAATCTAGGCGATCAATTCAATGTAGCTAATCGTCCTGAATCGGTGCAAAACCTTATTGCGCGTTATCTTGATCTCGAAGCAGCGTTTCCAGAGGAGCTCCGTAGTGAAGCACTTCCATACTTTATTGACTGGTTGCTCGAAAATGTTCATTTAGTCGAAATTACCGCATACTCCGATGATGATGCATACACGATCTTCGAGACGATGAACGACCGTGGTCTTTCACTTAGCCCGACAGACATGCTCAAAGGCTATCTCTTGGCAAATATCGATGAAAAGAAACGTACGCAGGCAAACACTACCTGGCGGACTCGGACACGTGACTTAAATGACGCCGGGAAAGAGCTCGAATCAGATTGCTTCAAAGCATGGTTTCGCAGTCAATATGCAACCAAGATAAGAGAACGCAGAAAAGGAGCGAAGGCAGAAGATTTTGATCGTATTGGTACCGAGTTTCATCGCTGGTTGCGCGATGCCTCCCCCATCATCGGTTTAAAAGACCAAAGCGATTACTTCCAATTTATCGAAAAGGATTTTGATTTCTATAGCCGACAATATTTACGGATTGTCGAGGCGAGTCAGAAACCAATTGATGGAATAAAGCACGTCCTGTATAACGCCCAATATGGTTTCACGCTTCAGCACATGCTGTTACTTGCACCACTTCGACCAGATGACAACGAACAAGATATCATGCGCAAAATTGGGCTAGTATCATCGTTTATCGATATTCTGCTCACCTGGCGTATATGGAACTACCGCACGATTGCATACTCAACGATGCAATACAGCATGTTTGTTGTCATGCGCGATATTCGCAGAATGACGCCTGATACGCTCGCTACAAAGCTGCATGATTTCCTAACAAAAGAGAAGGAAACTTTTCAGTCGAATGACCGATTGCGTATGCATCAACAAAATCGATATGGCATTCATCGCATTCTTGCGCGCATCACCGATTATGTCGAAACACAATCAGGGCAGAATTCTCGCTATCTTGAATACATCGCCGAGGGGAAAAATCGGTTCGAGGTAGAGCATATTTGGGCAAATCATCCTGAACGGCATACAAATGAGTTTGGGCACGCTGCTGATTTTGCAGAATACCGCAATCGCATCGGAGGTTTACTCTTACTTCCAAAAAGTTTCAATGCCAGCTTTGGTGATTTACCATATACGGAAAAATTGCCCCATTATAACTCACAAAATTTACTTGCCCGCTCGTTACATCCACTATGTTATACGCACAACAGTGGCTTTCGCCAATTCCTTGACCAAAGCAAGCTGTCTTTTGTTGCCCATCCAGTATTCAATCAAGCACAGATTGAAATACGCAGTGAATTATACCGTCAGATTGCCATGCGTATCTGGAATCCCGCTGATCTCTTGAATGGTGGTCAACAATGATCGATATCTTCCACAGTACAGCATATGCTCATCTATAGACCCAACATCGAGGGGAGCCGCACCGTTATTGGGAGGAGCAGATACCCACATCGAGGGGAGCTCACCCAACATCGAGGGGAGCAACACCAGTTATCGGGGGGAGCAACACCAATTATCGGGGGGAGCAACACCGTTATTGGGGGGAGCAACGACACACTTCCGACGGAAATAAATGTTGCTATCCGCAAACTTGGTGCCCGGCCCCGCGTTCCAGCGATACGTGCAGTCATTTTGTCGATATGCACCTACCGTGAGTGGTCAACAACGGCTGAGCTTGCAGCATGGCTCGATGTAAAACCAGCCAAGCTCACCGAACGCCACTTATCCCCGCTGGTCAAAGAAGGTACACTCATCCGCCGCTACCCAGACACACCGACCCACCAATCCCAAGCCTACCGGAGCGGGTCAAAACAAGCATCACTCGCACTCACCGCACAGGATCGGTCATAAATGACACCCTGCACTTATACCGCACAAATGCAGAAGGCGGTACCATGGCATTGATCAATCGTGACACAATTCTATCCACACCCGACAAAAAAGTCTCGGCATTGCTGAGACAATTACCGTGGTTCCACAATCTCATCATTCTCGGGCAGTCCAAACACCCTGAAGCGCGTGAGTTCTCCCTGAAAATGGCCATTCAGGAGCGCTGGAGTGCTCGCGATCTCGAACGGCAATTCAAAGCGGCGTTGTGTGAACTATACGAATTCTATGCCTTGAACGCGCCACAACATTCAGTGCCCCCGCAGTCCATAAGCGACGGAGGTTAAATCATGATCGACACCCTACCATCCTACCCCGCCTACAAAGACTCTGGCTTGCCCTGGCTGGGTCAGGTGCCAGAGCATTGGGAAGTACATAACCTACGTACCTTGATTTCAAAACGTACAGAACGTAATCAGCCTAACCTCCCTTTACTCTCAGTTGCACGTGAAAAAGGTGTATTTGTTCGTTCTCTTACTGATACAGACGATAATCACAATGTTATTCCCGAAGATCTCAGCAACTACAAGGTTGCGCGTAATGGAGATTTAGTCATTAACAAAATGAAAGCATGGCAAGGATCATTAGGAATTGCACCATGCGATGGGATAGTTAGTCCAGCATATTTCGTGTTTAAATTCCGCATTACTAATACATCTTTTGGTCAAAAACTCCTTCGTAGCAAACCATATATCGCTTTTTTCGGACAAGCGTCTGATGGTGTTCGCGTAGGTCAGTGGGACTTGTCAATACCAGGAATGCGCCAAATTCCGGTTCTTATCCCCCGCCCGCCGAGCAAGCCGCCATCGTGCGCTTCCTCGAGTGGGCTGGCGGGCGGCTGGAGCGCACCATCCGCGCCAAGCGCAGGCAACTTCAGCTCATGAAAGAACGTGTAGTTGTTGAGACCGAGAATTCTATTCATGGTGATGCTGTCAAATGGAAACGACTTTCCAACATTTCCCACCAAATGTTGCGTCCAGTCGAACGCCAGAAGGACCAACAATATACTCGAATAGGTTTATACAATCGCGGCCGAGGTATATTCCATAAACCTGCAGTTATAGGTTCTGACCTAGGCGATTCCGAATTTTTCTATGTATCTGATGGCGATTTTGTAATCAGTGGACAATTCGCCTGGGAAGGTGCTGTTGCTCTGGCAAGAAATAAAGAAGCTGGGTGTATTGCCTCGCATAGATATCCAATTCTCAGGGGTATCGAAAGTATTGTCTTGTCATCATTTCTTTTTTCATTCTTCAGAAGTTCATACGGCTCAATGCTCTTGGATGTACATTCGCGTGGTGCAGCAGGTAGAAACAGACCGCTCAATGCAGAACGATTGTTCAGAGAGTACGTTCCTGTTCCTTCATTACATACGCAGCACAAAATCTCTGAAGTCCTTGAAGAAGAATTTGCGCTATCGGATACAATCGAGCGCGAAATCGAGTTATTGCGCGAATACCGCACCCGCCTCATTTCGGACGTGGTCACCGGCAAACTCGATGTGCGCGCCGCCGCCGCCACTTTACCCGATGAACCCAGCATCGACAGCCTAGTCGCAGCGCACGACGTGCGCGCAGATGAGGCAGATGAGGCACTCGACACCACGGAGGATGTATGAGTTCTATGGTCACCAGTAGTTGGTACGTGATGGGTACGTGATGACGGATACATTTCTAAGCAGACACATGATACGGATATCGCATCAGGATGGGCTTTTTTGGTACTTGATGGGTACTTGATGGTGCACGCATCAATACCACGCGCAATGCGTTACTAACACACGTCCGTTTTCCATATTAGTAAAGGTTTTAGTAAAGATTCTAGTAAAGCGCGCAGTTTTTTGCGCATCAGGATGCATTTTGTCTTTACTAAAATAGGAGAAGGTATATGCCAACAAATACCAGCGAAAAAGGGCTCGAATCCCTAATCATGCGCCACATGACGGGCACCGACGGGTTATCTGCGCCACCGCAACGGCTAGCTGAGCACCCTGCGACCTACGGCGGCACCGGCTATGCGGCCGGGAGCCCGCAAGACTACGACCGCGCCCATGCCGTCGATGTCCACCACCTGTTTACCTTCCTGCAGGCCACCCAAGCGGCGCAATTTGCCAAACTCGCCTTGGGTGACATCAGCGACACCCAAAACAACAACCGCCTCAAATTCTTGGCTCGACTGTCGAATGAAATCGGCAAACGGGGTGTCATCGATGTGCTCCGGACCGGCATCGATCACGGCCCACTCCGCTTCGACCTCTTTTATGGCACCCCATCAGCGGGTAATGCCAAAGCGACGGCACTCCACGCCCAAAACCGCTTTGTGGTGACCCGCCAACTGGCCTATAGTGTCGACCAAACTCACCGTGCCCTCGACATCGGGTTGTTTATCAACGGGTTGCCCATCGCCACATTTGAACTCAAAAACAGCCTTACCAAGCAGACTGTCGCCGATGCCGTCGAGCAATATAAACGCGATCGCAACCCCCGCGAAAAGCTCTTTGAGTTTGGGCGCTGCGTCGTCCACTTTGCCGTCGACGACAGCGAGGTGCAGATGTGCACCGAATTGAAAGGCAAGGCGTCGTGGTTCCTGCCCTTCAACAAAGGGTATCACGATGGTGCCGGCAACCCACCCAACCCCGCCGGGCTCAAAACTGATTACTTGTGGCGCGAGATACTTACTCCCGCTGGGCTCACCAATATTCTCGAAAATTACGCCCAAATCGTCGAAGAAAAAGACCCCCAAACAAACAAAAAAAAGCGCAAACAAGTCTGGCCGCGCTACCACCAACTCGACCTCGTGCGCCATACACTCGCACATGTGCGCGCCCACGCTACCGGTCAGCGCTACCTCATCCAGCACTCGGCAGGCAGTGGCAAGTCGAACTCGATTGCATGGCTGGCGCATCAGTTGATTGGCCTGCAACGCCACGAGCGTGCCGTGTTTGATTCGGTGATTGTGGTCACCGATCGCCGCATCCTCGACAGCCAGATCCAAGCCACCATCAAACAATTCATGCAAGTAGGCGCCACCGTAGGCCATGCTGCCCATTCAGGTGACTTGCGCCGATTTATCGAACAAGGCAAAAAAATCATCGTCTCGACGGTGCAAAAGTTCCCGTTTATCCTCGACGAAATAGCCACCGAAGGTAGCAAAACCTTTGCCATCGTCATCGATGAGGCGCATTCGAGCCAAGGAGGCAAAACGTCGGCGGCCATGAGCCAGGCACTCAGTGGTGACAGCGCAGATGCTACTTCTGACCCCGAAGACACCATCAACGACGCCCTCGAACGACGCATGGCCTCGCGCAAAATGCTCGCCAACGCCAGCTATTTTGCCTTTACTGCCACCCCAAAAAACAAAACACTGGAAATGTTTGGTGACGCATTACACCCCGACGCCGAAGGCAAAATCAAACACCGGCCCTTCCACAGCTACACGATGAAGCAAGCCATCGAAGAAGGCTTCATCCTCGATGTCCTCAAAACATACACGCCCGTCGACAGCTATTACAAACTTATCAAAAAAACTAGCGAAGATCCCGAATTTGACACCAAAAAAGCCAAGAAAAAGATGCGCCACTATGTCGAAAGTCACGACTATGCGATTCGTCTCAAATCCGAAATCATGATCGACCACTTTCATGAGCAGGTCATGGCCACCAGCAAAATCGGTGGTCAAGCCCGTGCAATGGTGATTACCAGCGGGATTGAACGGGCTATCCAGTATTTTCATGCCTTTCGGGCATATCTCGCCGAACGCAAAAGCCCCTACCAAGCGATTGTGGCTTTTTCAGGAGAGCACGAATACGGCGGTAGCAAAGTGAGCGAAGCATCGCTCAACGGATTCCCCAGCAATGATATTGCCAGCAAAATCCAGACCGACCCGTACCGGTTTTTGATTTGTGCCGACAAATTCCAGACCGGCTACGACGAGCCACTCTTGCACACGATGTATGTCGACAAACCGCTGTCGGGCATCAAGGCAGTACAGACGCTGTCGCGGCTCAACCGCGCTCACCCTCAGAAACACGATTGCTTCGTGCTCGACTTCCAAAACAATAGCGCCGCCATCACGTTCGCATTCCAAGATTACTACCGCACCACCCTGCTCGCGGATGAGACAGACCCCAACAAACTCCACGACCTCAAAAATGCCCTCGACAATGCCCAAGTCTATGCCACGGTTGATGTCGATACCATCGTCGAGCGCTTTCTCGCTGGAGCCGACCGCGACAAACTCGACCCCATCCTCGATGCGTGTGTGGCGACGTATGTCCAGACGCTCGACGAAAACGAGCAGGTCGAATTCAAAGGCAAAGCCAAGGCGTTTTGTCGTACCTACGCCTTTTTATCATCGATTATTTCGTATTCCAACCTAAGCTGGGAAAAACTTTCAATATTTCTCACGTTGCTCACCCCCAAATTACCTGCACCCAAGGAACCGAACCTCGCTATCGGCATCCTCGAAGCCATCGACATGGACAGTTACCGTGTCGAAAAAAAGGCGGTTATGCAGATTGCACTCGCTGATCAAGATGGCGAGATTGCGCCGATTCCCACCGACGGTAGTGGTTATATCCCTGAGCCAGACCTCGACCGTTTGAGCAATATTCTCAAAACGTTCAACGAACAATTCGGCACAAACTTCACTGACACCGACCGCATCGCCAAACGCATCCGTGAAGACATTGCGCCACAGGTGGCAGCCGACGCAAACTACCAAAACGCCAAGCAAAACACCCCCCATACCGCTCGGCTCGCCCACGACCAAGCGTTGGCGAAAGCGATGCAACAGTTGCTCAGAGACGACACGCAAGTCTACAAACTTTTTGTCGAAAACCCATCATTCAAACAATCACTGGGCGATTTGATCTATGCCTTGACCAGATCATCACCCCATGCCCCAACGGGGCATAAATCATAAACCCAGGGCGTTGCCCTAGGCGAGCTCATTACGCCCCTTCAGTGCTAAACAGCCCCAACGGGGCGTAGACACGCACGGAGATTCCACGGGCGCTATCGCTGAACGAAGTAGGAAGCGTGAAGTCGGAAGTAGAAAGTGAAGTCGGAAGTGACGAATTCCTCCGCGTACTCTGCGCCCTCTGTGCGAGACAAACAGATATTACGACATCTATCACCACACTCGGAGATTCCGCTGAACGAAGTAGGAAGCGTGAAGTCGGAAGTAGAAAGTGAAATCGGAAGTGACGAATTCCTCCGCGTACTCTGCGCCCTCTGTGCGAGACAAACAGA
>JBBAWW010000009.1:32469-52558 GCA_040397035.1 Roseiflexaceae bacterium
TATTACGACATCTATCGCTCCCTTACCAGGTGAAATAGCGCTTACCGGCAATTTGGCCATCGATGGCCGAAATCTCGCCCAAATGATATTGCGCATGCCCATAATAAAACTTCATCGCATAGGTCGCTTTGCTCATCGATACGGCATAATTGACCGTTGATTGCACGTCGTCATTGGCCAAATCGGCATAGGTGGCACAGGCTTGGCGAATCGCTGATTCGCTAAAGGGGGTGGCAAAGTCCCAGTCTTGCATCTGGGCAATCGCTGCCGCACTTTGAGCCTGCACTGCATGACCATAGGCAATCAATTCTGCCACCACAATCTCGTTGCTCAGCGCCGTCACATCGTCACTCGACATGCCATAGCCATCGCCGCTAAATGGTACGCCCATACGGGTCAAAAAGTGTTGGGTGGTAAATACTTGTTCGAGGGGTGCCACAAACCGCGAAATACAGGCGTCTTCGCTCCGGATTGAATGCCAGACGCTCCATACCATCGAATTCATGTCGTGGTGTGGCCGGGCTCGCAAGCGCTCAACCGCGTTATGGGTCAACACGTTTTGCAGTTCGGCATGGGTCTGGGCATGTAATTCGGTCAAAATTGCGAGAAAACTACTATTGCTCATGAAAAAACCTCTGTCAAAAAAATACTCTGCTCATCATACAATACCTGCCCGCCACCAATTCACCATTGCCAAATACTTATTAAATAAATATACTATCAACATATCACACCAAACCACAAAAAAGGAATGACATGCAACGACGACGATTTTTGGCAATAGTGGCAAATATGGCAGTCTGGCCAGCGATCGTCGCCTGTAGTAGCCAGGCGACCAGTGGCTTAAATCTGACGGTGGCTTCTTCGCTGAACAACGTCATGCAGGCGCTTGACAAGGCGTATCAATCAACCAAAAACACGCCAGCCGCCAGTATCCACGCCGGTGGCTCGGGGGCGCTAGCACAACAAATCATTGACGGGGCAGCTACAGACGTCTTTGCGGCGGCAGATCGTGCTGCGATGGACAAAGTGGTTGCCGCTAACTTAATTGATGCCAGCGCCGTCAAGGTCATCGCCCATACGGCGTTGGTGGTGGCGGTGCGGCCCGGTGCCAACGTACCTGATTTGGCGGCGTTGGCCACACCCGGCGTCAAAGTGGTAATGGCCGACAAAACCGTCCCGGCCGGCAAATATGCACTTAAATTACTGAAAAACCTCGCCAAAAGCTATGGTGCCGACTATGAAGCCAACGTCAGCGCCAATGTGGTGTCATACGAAGCCAATGTCGCGGCGGTATTACAAAAAGTCAGCGCCGGCGAGGCCGATGCGGGGATTGTCTATGCCAGCGATGTGATTGCGCTGGGTGATAAAATACAGGTATTGAAAATCCCCGCTGAATCAGCGGTGATTGCCGAATACGTGGCGGCACCTTTGCGCAACGCCGCCGCCAATGCGCCTGATTTCGTTGATTTCATCACCAGTGACAGTGCTAAGCCGATTTGGCAAACATATGGATTTACGGCATAACACAATATTTGGATGAACGTATGCCCATGAAAAACCGGATGATCCTATTACTCGCCCTGCCACTGCTGGCCCTACTCAGCCTGCCGTTGGTGGGGTTGTTGGGGCGGAGCAGTGCCAGCGAGGTCTGGCTGGCACTGGCGAGCCCGGCGGTACATGATGCATTGACGTTGAGCATCATCACCAGTGCTATTACCGTTACGCTCTGCATCGTATTGGGCACGCCGTTGGCGATTTGGTTGAGTCAGGGTCAGCACCCGTGGGCCACCATGATCGTCGACCTCCCCACCGTATTGCCACCTGCGGTGGCAGGACTAGCATTGCTGAGTTTGTTTGGGCGGACGGGGTGGTTTGGCAGTCAAGGATTACTGCTCGCATTTACCACCACGGCAGTAGTCATCGCCCAATTGTTTGTGGCGGCACCGTTGTATGTGCGAGCGACGGTGGTAGCGCTCAACGCCATCGATGACGACATCGGCCATGCCGCCAGCATCGATGGAGCTGATGCATGGCAAGTATGGCGCTTTATCACGATTCCGTTGGCGTGGCCCGGCATCCAAGCGGGCATCGCGCTGGCGTTGGCGCGGGCGCTGGGTGAGTTTGGTGCCACGGCATTGTTTGCTGGCAGTCTGCCCGGCCGTACACGCACCCTAGCGCTGGCGATCTACGTGGCCGCCGAAACAGAGCCGGCAGCGGCCATCGCAATGAGCGTGGTGCTTTTATTCACCGCTATAGCACTGTTGTTTTTTATGAAAAATAATACGGTTGTGGGGTAATAACACACAAATACTACACGGTGTTGATACTGTTATATCAACACCGTGTGCGTGACAAAAAATAGCCTACTCCAACAAACTACAAATTCACCCCTTGTAAACCAGCCAACACGCCGATTTCACCGACATGCAGCGAGGGGTGGAGCGTGGTGTAGTTCACCACAAATTGATCGACAGTGAGGTTGCCCCAATAACCAACCACCCCTTCGGCAATGGCGGGGATACAGACGGATTCGCCGATGATTACGGCGCGCATGTGGGCTTCGTCCCAGCGTTGGCCGGTACGTGACGCATCAAAGGCATTGAGTGAGCTGGTGCCTTGGGCGGCGACGGCTGCGGCATACTGTTGCAGTTCGGCCAGGTTGATGTGTTGCGACAACACTTCAACATCGGCAAGCACCATGGCGGAACCCATGTCGCCGTAGGGAATGGCGAGACGTTGCGTCCAGTTCGATTGCGAATAGACTTGGGGCACATTGGCCACAAAACGGCTCAAAGTGATGTCTTCGATGCGCAATAAATGCCAAATATTCCAGACAATCGAATTACAGGTGGCAGTGGGGCGGGTACGCAACTGGGCTTCGCTCAGTTTTTCAAAAAAGCGCGGAATGGTGTTGCCGTGGAGGTGGGCGTGATTGCGTTTGATGGAATCAATCATGGAAAAAGCTCCTTTCGATCGCATACGTTGTTGCGATTATCGCGAATAATCTTACTTATTGTACATTGGCCAAAATTTGGCGCTGGCCCGCTCGTACTGCATGGGGTAATGAGCCGTTTCACCGAGGGCCACCGCAGCTCGCCATGGCCAGTGTGGGTCATCGAGGAAGGCCCGCCCGAGCGCGATTTGATCGGCTTCACCGCTGGCCAAGATTTGTTCGGCCACCAGTGGGTCGCTAATCATACCGACAGTGCGAGTGGTAATCCCCACTTCACGCTTGACGCGGGCAGCAATCGGCACTTGGTAACTGGGGGCGACGGCCACTTTGGCATCGGGCGAGGCACCACCACTCGACACACAAATGAAGTGCAACCCGGCGGCTTTGAGCAGGGCAGCTTGAGCGACGGCATCATCGGGGGTCAAGCCATCGGCATGCCAATCGGTACCGTTGATGCGGGCGCCAAAGGCAATATGGGCGGGAATGGCGGATTGCACGGCTTTGACCACGGCGAGGGGCATTGCCATCCGTCCAGCCAAGTCACCACCCCATTGGTCGCTACGTTTGTTGGACAAGGGTGATACAAAGGATTGGAGCAGATAGCCGTGCGCCAAATGGAGCTCGATACTATCCACGCCGGCGGCCACGGCTCGCACGGCGGCAGCACGGAAGGCGGTGATGATGCGTTGAATGCCGGCGTCGTCGAGTTCGATCGGCACTTGCCAGTGTTTGTCGTAGGGGATTGGGCTAGGGGCGACCACATGCCAACCACCGGCCTCGGGCATGATTTGACCATGGCCTTGACCGGGAGTGGGTGACGAGGCTTTGCGGCCGGCATGACCGATTTGCACACCAAATTTGACCTGGGGCGCCACTGATTTGGCAAAGCTGATGATGTGTGCCATAGCGCGCATCGCGGCATCGGAATACAAGCCGAGGCACCCATGCGAAATCCGCCCGATGCGTTCGACACCGGTAGCCTCGATGACCACCAAGCCGGGGTTGGCACTGGCCATGGCGGTTAAATGGGCGAGATGCCAGTCAGACATGACACCGTCGTTGGCAGAATATTGGCACATCGGCGCTACCGCAATGCGATTGGCGACGGCCAACGGACCGAGCTGGAGCGGACTGAACAAGTGGGTGGTCATCAACGTCTTCCCTGATATACAATAAGACTACATATCCATGGGCATGATACCACGAGCCATTACCACAAAGAATCTTTCAACTAATGAACAAACTACAATTTTTTGATAGCCATGCCCACTTGTGTAGTAGTCAATTTGATGACGACCGTGCCCTGGTATTGCAACGCATGCGGGGGGCTGGGGTCATGCGTCATCTCGAAATCGCCTACAGCATCGCATCAGCACGGCGGGTGGTCGAATTTGCCACTGCGACCGAGCAGTGCTGGGCGGTGGTGGGTGTGCAACCCAATCACCCCGAGGATGCGTTACAGCCTGATTGGATTGGCCAACTCCGCCAGATTGCCCAACATCCCAAGGTGGTGGCGATTGGCGAAATCGGCTTTGACCACTTTCACAACAAAGCGCCGGTTGACGTCCAAGAGCAGATTTTTCGCCAACAAATCACGCTGGCAGCCGAGCTCACACTGCCCATCGTCATTCATAGTCGCGACGCTCACGCCGACACCCTGCGGGTGTTGCGTGAGGTACAACATCCTTATGGCGTGGTGATGCATTCGTTTGCGGGGGATTTGGCGTATGCGCGTGCGTGTATTGCGGTGGGATGTACGTTGTCGTTGAGCGGTCCGATTACCTTCCGCAATAATCAGGCCATGCAGCTGGTGGTACAGCAACTTGATTTGGCACATCTAATGATTGAAACAGATAGCCCGTACCTCGCACCGCATCCCTACCGTGGCAAACGCAACGAACCGACCTATGTGGTGCAGGTCGCACAACAGATTGCGCTGCTGCACGAATGTAGCCTCGATCATATCGCCCAACAAACCTGGCAAAACGCCTGTCGGGTTTTTGGGTTGCCCTGCGAATAATCATGGCCACTAATGCCGATACCACGCCGACTACCCTGCGTGTGATGCGCTGGCCGGCTGTCACGGTGTTCATCGTGCAGCTCGGCATGCAATGGATCCTCGCCCAGCAATTTGTGGTGGCGGGGTGGGTAGATGGCAGTGATTTTTTGTCGCCGCTGGCCGCTATCGCCGTGGTCACGACCGCCATCGCCGTCTGGGCGTGGCGGACTGACCATTTCGCCGTCTACTTCGGCGTGGGAGGCATCGGCACGGTGGCATTGCTCCACTGGATGACTCCGATTGTCCAAGCCGAGATTGCGCAGACCATTGGCGATGCCTATGCGGCACGTATCAATGGCTGGCGCGATATCTGCTACGAAATCATCTTGCATGGGATTGCCTGGTGGCACCGTGTGGTCGCCGGACAAGCGAGTAATGATGGATTGCTGTTTGTGGTGGCGCTGGCACTGCTCATCTACCTGCTGGCAGTGATTAGTACCTGGGTATTGCTCCGAACCCATGCCGTATGGCTCAGCCTTGGGATATCGACGATACCGCTATTATTGAATTACACGTTTGCCCCACAGAGCAACGCCACGAGCATTGGGATATTTGTGGGTGGCGCATTAGCGTTGGTGGCGCTCAATCAGATTCATTGGCACGAAGTAACGTGGCGCGATAACCGAGTCGCCCATCCACGCCAAATCTCCATCCAATTGCTTGGACAAGCCATCGGGATTATCGGTGTGGCAGTAGCGCTGGCATCACTACTGCCGATCCCGGCACGTGATAGGCGGGTCGTGGCAGGCTGGGATGCACTACGCACGCCACTCAAGAGCCTGCAACAAGCCTGGGGATGGGTGTTGGGGAGCGGGCAGAATCCCACTCCAACCACGGGGTCAAACGGGGGATTTGCGAATACGAGTATGACCGTCGGAGGGGCGCGTAACCTCAGCCAAACTGAAGTGTTGCGGGTACGTACGGATGCGGCTGACTATCTACGAGCGACCACATTTGATGGGTACACAGGTCAAGGCTGGATTCAACAGGCTGACACGCGTGATACGCCAGTGGCAAGTGACAACGCACTCACCAGTAATCTCCAAACCGAATCACTCACCCAAAGCGAGATTACCTTGGCGATGCCCCAAACCACAGGCATGCTCATGAGCATCGGTCAACCTGTGCAGTACAGCATTGCCGTCACCGTTACCCATCTCGCCGATGTGGCCGGCAGCGAAGATGGGATCGTGGCGATTCATGGTGGTGCCGTCCAACAATATCAGCTGATGAGTAGCACGCACACGGCATCGGCGGATGAATTACGCAATGCCACTGCGCCGTACGAGACCATCGGTGCCATCTATACGGCCCTACCGAACGCACTGCCGCCACAAATTCGCGACTATGCCAACGCCATCGTGGCGACTGCCCAAGCGACTACGGCGTATGATCAAGCCATGGCCATCGAGACCACACTCCGGCGTTTGCGTTATGACGAGCAACGCCCGGCGCCACCGACTACGAGTGACTGGGTCGACTATTTTTTGTTTACCAGTCAGCGGGGTTATTGTGACGATTTTGCCACGGCCATGGTGGTGTTGTTACGTACCCAAGGCATCCCAGCTCGGCTCGCCCAAGGATACGCCATGGGCACGCCTGATGACACAGGGGCGTTTATTGTGCGTGAGGCGCAAGCGCATAGTTGGGTCGAAGTCTACTTCCAAGGCTATGGCTGGCAACGATTTGAACCAACGCCGGCGAGCTATACGTCGACACCGCGCCATGATGCACCCGCAAGAGTCGATGCGACGCCACCGCTTGCGACGCCACCGCTTGCGACGCCGCAAGTCCCCACTGTCGCACCAACACTTTTTCCCAATACCACACCTGCACGCATACCCACACCTGCACGTATTCCCACACCTGCACGTATTCCCACACCTGCACGCATACCTACGCCTGCAGAAGAACTACAGACGATTTTCGCGGCCATAGAGTGGAGCTGGGTGCTGATTGGCTTTCTCATGGTCACCAGTAGTGGGCTCTTGTGGTGGTGGTGGCGGCGGCGCCCCATCACCCAGCAAATCACGATGCAATATTGGTTGATTTGCTGGCTTTATCGGCATCACGACATGCCACTACCTAGCAACGCTACGGCCAACGATGTGGCCCGACTCACTACGACCATGCTCCCCCCTCTGTCAGATATGGTTGGCGCAGTATGTACCGCCTACAATCAGGTACATTATGCCAACCAACACCCCACACAAATCCCACAGGTGGCATGGCTACAAGTGTGGGTGCGGCGCTGGCGGATCTGGTGCCAGCCGCCACAGGGGAGGATATAGTATGCAGATTTTGTTGATTGGCCCTACTACGCCACACCGTGGTGGGGTGGCCCACTTCACCAGCATGCTGAGTAATTTTTTGCATCAACAGCATACGGTGACGACGTGGGGATTTGCACCACTCTACCCCGCCTGGCTTTTCCCAGGCAATAGCGCTGCTGACCCCAGTCAACACCCGATTGCCTGTCAGGTCGATCACTGGCTTGATGGTGGCAATCCGCTGTCGTGGTGGCGAGCGTTACGACAGATTGCACCCGGTCAATTCGACCTGATTATCTGGCAATGGTGGACACCCTACTGGATTCCGTTGCTCTGGTTGTTGGGGGTATATGCCCGGCGCGCGCGCATCACCACCATCGCCATTAGTCATCAATTGGTGGAACCTGATGCTGCTCCGTGGCAACGCTGGTTGGCACAGGTGATGCTCCAGCGCGCCGATGGGGTGATTTTTTTGGGGGATAATGCTACCCGCCTGCCCGCCTGGCAACGCCCATGGCGAGTTACTCCGTTACCAAGTTTTATGGCGGTGGTGGGGAGTACGATCCCCGATCAAGCGACGGCGCGCCAACGCATCGGGGTGCCAGTTGATGCCCAGATTGTGTTGTGTTTGGGGTTTGTACGACCTTACAAAGGGATCGATACCATTATCTCGGCTATGGCGACAAGCGCTCACACCTACCTATTACTCATCGCCGGGGAATGGTGGCAAGCACGCCAACCCATCGAAGACTTGATTCGGCGCCACCAGCTTGGGCAACGCGTCATCATCCATGACCACTATATCGCCAACGAACAAATTGGCGATTATTTGCAGGCAGCTGACCTGCTCGTGTTACCATATCGCAGTGGTAGTGTGAGTGGCGTGGCCACTTTGGCAGCCACGGTGGGATTACCGATTATCGCCAGCACCGTCGGGGCGATAGCCAATCAATCAGGCGTGGTCGCCCGGGTTGCACCTGCACAGCCAGCGGTGTGGCAGGCTGCCGTCACGCAGTTTTTTACAAAAAAACCAGCTCGGGTAATCCCGCGACACGATACCACTTGGCAACAATTACAGCAGGCAATCGAAGAGGTGTGGAATGACTGTAACGCCTAAAATCGCTGTTATTATCCCGGTCTACAACGAGCTCCATACATTGGAAGCAATCATCACCAAATTGCACTTGCTCCCGTTCGCCAGCGAAGTAATTGTGGTCGATGATGCGTCGACTGATGGGACACGGGCGATTGCGCAAACCCTAGCACACACACACCAGATTCAATTAGTTTGCCACCTCCGCAATCGTGGCAAAGGGGCGGCCATCCGCAGCGCCTTGGCGTTGGTACAGGCGCCGGTGGTCGTCATCCAAGACGCCGACCTCGAATACGACCCCCACGATTTCGTGGCGATGCTGGCCTGTATTGATGCCGGCGCAGACGTGGTCTATGGCACCCGCTTTGGACGGGGCATGCCCAAGGGCATGCTGTTGAGTCATTTTGTGGCCAATCGACTGTTGACCTTGTGCTTTAATCTGAGTTACGGCAGTCACCTGAGTGACCTCGAGACCTGCTACAAAATGTGGCGGACTACGGTACTTGCCGGCATCAGCATCGACAATGACCGCTTTGATATCGACCCTGAGCTGACTGCCAAAGTAGTCCGTAGCGGCTACACCATCCACGAAGTGCCGGTGGCCTATCAGGGTCGTCCCTATCGGGCAGGCAAAAAAATCAGGCCGCGCGATGCCTTCAGCGCCTTGGCGGCGATATGGCGGTATCGGCGCTGGCACAAATAGGGCCCGTGCCCACGAGGATAGATTATGCGTGTGGTCATGCTGAGTACGAGTGCGAGTCATCACCCCAGCCCACGCGGGCGCTGGTTGCCATTGGCACGGGCGGCAGTTGCGCAGGGCATCGCAGTCACCTTCCTCGGGTTGCACCCCCACTACCATACATTGCCGGCACGGATTAGCTACGATGCGGGGGTCAGCATCCAGCATGTGGCCCAGATGCACGTCGATGGCACCGGTGCGTTGCGGGGCATGCGGTTATATGGCACGGCGCTGTGGGCCGCATGGCAATTGGCGCGGCTGGCCATCGCCTATCGACCAGAGGTGATTTGCCTCTGCAAAGCCCAACCCATCAATAGCCTCGCCGCCCTGATTGCCCAGCGCTGGAGTGGGGCGCGGCTCATCCTCGATGTCGACGACGACGAAGCCGATTCGCACCAGTTTGCGCATGCCTGGCAACGTCGTTTGGTAGCCTGGGGCGAGCAGTCCATCCCACGCCACGCCAGCACGATTACTACGGCCAGCGCCTGGTTGCGCCAGCGCTATGGCAGCAATGCCCTACACGTGCCCAACGGGTTGGAGCCCGCCCAATTCGCACCAGCAAGTTCTAGCACCCAAACAGCGCTCCAACAGCGCTACCAATTACCATCACGCTACTTGCTCTACTTTGGCAATCTGGCCACGCAGAGCCACGGGGTCGATGTGTTGCTCCAGGCGCTAGCCCAAAGTACGACCCAGCTGCCACTCGTGATTGCCGGTGATGGCCATGAGCGCGCCGCATTACAACAGCTGGCTGCGCAATTAGGCATTACCGCGCGCTGTCTGTGGCTCGGACAAATCGCCCCCAGCGACATCCCCACATTGTTGGCACAGGCGCAAGCGAGTATCGACCCCGTCCGCGCGACAATTGCCGCTGCCGCCCGTTACCCACTCAAAATCTGCGAAAGCCTGGCCCAAGGAGTACCGGTCATCACCAGCCCGGTGGGAGATCGGGCGGCACTCGTCGGCGACGCCGGAATCTTGGTGCCGGCAGGGGATAGTCAGGCACTAGCGGCGGCGCTCACGCAAATAAGTACCCAGGTGTTTGATGGGTCGGAAATCCAAGCACGCGTACGCCAATTACAATGGACGCAAGTGGCACCACACTGGCTGGCCCATCATCGTTTACTGGGGGACGCATGACCATATCGATAGTCATCCCGACCCGCAATCCCAGCCACTGCACGCAATTAATCGCCCAATGTCGAGCCTACGGCTATCGCGAGATTGTGGTGGTGCATCCTGATGGCACTCCAGCCCCCAGCGATGCCCAAAGTATCACCACGGACTGTTTGGTGAGTGCCGCCGAAGCGCGCAACCGGGGGGCGGCAGCGAGTACTGGCGAGTATCTTTTTTTTGTGGATGATGATGTGCGCTTCTTGACGGATGTACCGCGGCGCCTAGCCGATTGCCTACAAAGCCCACATATCAGTGCGGTCGGTGCCGTCATCCATGATGCCAAGCATAACGACTATTGGGTGCGCTGCCTGCATCGCGTGATGGCTGCCGGCCAACAGCGCGAGCGGGTCCGCCATACGCCAGCATTGCTACTGAGTATGGCACTGCTGGTACGGCGGCGTGATTTCGTTGCCTGCCATGGGTTCGACACCACCTACGCCGGGGCGGCGGGTGAAGATGCCGATTTGAGCATCCGTATCGCCCAATACGGGCATTTGTATGTCTTGCCCCAAGCAGGAATTAGCCACCATCCCACCCCTGCAGGGTGGTGGAGTGCCACCCGGCGGATGTTTGGCTATGGCTACATTTGGCCAACGGTCGTGCGCCGCAATCCCCAACTGGCATCGCCACTCCACCACTTGGCCCGTGGCTGGGCATTTGCCATCCTACTCGCATCGCCATTATTGGCCTTCATCACCTGCCTACGCCTGCGCCCACGGTTGCCCTACCTGATAGGCTGTTGGTGGTTGCAATGGTGTTGGACCATCGGAGTCGCCCATGCCCATTGGCACGACCATGACCGATAAGGCACTGCTCACCATTGTGGTCTGTAGTCGCAACCGCCCCCAGCAATTACAAGCCTGGTGGGCGCATATCTACACGATTGCGGCTAGTAGCACTACACCTATCCTGGTGATTGATCAATCAGACGAGCCACCACTGCTTCCCAGTGCCCCCAACCTCACCATCATCCATCGCCCCGGCCGGGGCTTGGCGCAAGCCCGCAATCTGGCGTTGGCACACGCCAGCACGCCCTACGTGGCGTTTTGTGATGACGATTGTCGCCCCGACCATGATTGGCTCCGCGCTATCACGACGGTCATCCACCAACATCCCGAGGTGGCATTGCTATATGGCGCCGTCTGGCCGAGTGGTAGTGATTATCAGTTGCACCATCATCACACCCACGCCGGCAGTACGGTATGGGCCAGTCGCGCTGATGGACTAGTCTGTAGCGCGCTACGAGTTGCACCGACTCCTAGCCACTACACCACGCCCGTGGCCCCACTCGAATGCCTCGGGCAAGGCAACAACATGATTGTAGCGCGGGCGGCAGTGCAACAGTGGGGCGGCTTTCATCCATGGCTGGGGGCTGGAGCGTGGCTCCAGGCCGGCGAAGATGTCGAATTCACACTACGCTTGCTCAACCACGGCGCCCGCTGTATGTATGATCCGCAGATACGGCTCAGGCATGACGCTTGGCAAACAACCGATTCCTTGACAGCGACAGAACATGGCTATAGTGTGGGGATGTTGGCGGTGCATGTCTGGTATGCCCTCAACGGGATGACGGTGGCCCGTGAGTACCTACGCTTTCGATTACACACTGCCAAAAAAACGATCGGCGCCCGGGATGAAACGCACAGACGCAGTCGCACTTTTTTGTGGGCGCGGGGCTGGGCGCTGACCTCAGGAATAATCGGCGGCGTCAGCTTGTGGCTGGTGGGGTGGGTGAAAGGATTCCCAAAAATACCCTGATTTTTCTGACACTACTACCTATTCACCGCCCACCCATATCATTTTTTCATCAAAACCATATAAGTAGTACGCCATGCATAGTATCCAACGAGTCCGCGCTAATTTATATGCCGCCTTGAGTGGTACCGCTCTCAGCCAAGCCATTGCGGGGGTGGCGCAGGTCATGATTGTGCGCACGCTAGGGGTTGATGGCTATGGGCGCTACACGTTGCTGTATGCCTGGTTGGCGATTGTGGCGGCGGTGATGGGGGCAGGGCTCGACATGTGGTTGCTCGACAGTGTCAGTCGCCAACCAGCGTTGTTGCGGAGCAGTTTGCGGCGGGTAATTGTCATCAAAATCAGTATTGGGCTGGGATGTATCGGGATTATCTGGTACGGTGGCTGGGGCGTCATCCCGAATCCATGGTTACTCAGTATTGGCTTTGTGGCCGTCTGTGCCGATTCGCTCAGTGCCACGCTCTGGCAAGGGTTACGGGCGCTGGGGCAGCATCGCACCGTGGCAATCCTGCAAAGCGTGGCGATGGGGTTATTGTTGGCGGGGGTAGTAGCGGGGGCGGCACAGGGTGTGGCGCTATTGTTGGCACTCCAAGCGACCGTGGCCCTCGTAATGTTGGGGATAGCAGGGATCTGGGTGTGGCGACACATGCCGGTTGCTACGACGACTGCGGCGTTATCGCTCCGCCACGGCGTACCGTTTGTGGTGTCTGATGTCCTCGCACAACTGTATACCTACAGTAGCACGTTGTTGTTGGGGGGGATGGCAAGTATGAGTGCGGTGGGGGTGTTTCGTGGGGCGTGGAGCCTGATTGGCTATTCGTTTGTGGTGCCGGCGGTTATTTTCACCACCACGTTACCCCAACTCAATGCGCCCAACCCGCCTGCCATCCGCAAAAAAATCATCGCCACCGCCACTGGATTATTGGCACTGTATGCCGTGGGCATGGGGCTATTTGCCTGGCTAGGGGCGCCACTGCTCTTGCCGTGGCTGTATGGACCGAGTTATCAGGCCAGTGCCCAAATGGTCGGGCAACTGGCGTTGGTACCTCTCGCCAAAGCGGGCAGTTTTTTGGGGGTGTTGTTACTGGTGCACCAAAAACGCCTACGGGTGCGGATTGGCATCCAAGCAGTGGTGGTGGTGAGTTTGTGGCTGACCGCGCCGTGGTTGATTGCCCAAGCGGGCATTCAGGGTGCCATCCAGAGTCAGGTGTTTTGTGAGGGGTTGCTGGCAGCTGGCTACCTCGTGAGTGGGCTGGTGCTGATGGCACTCCCACGGCAACGGGCCTGGCCACCCCAACGCATCTATGTCAGCAACATGCATGGGGTGGCCAATGTCGGTGATTTGGCGATTCACCAGCAACAAATCCAGCGGCTGGCAGATTGCTTCCCTGCGGCCCACATCACCCTCGCCTACCACGATCAGGTGGGGGCGCAACGGGTATTTCCCCACCAGCAAGTCATCACTGGACTAAGTCATTGGGTCTATGCCGACAATGGTCAGATTGCGCCACTCTTGACCCGCATCAGGCGTACGGTGATGTGGCTATGTGCCATTCCATTACTGCGTTGGGGGGTGGTGCCCCGTTGGGGACTACGGGCCGACGAACAAGCCACGCTCAAAGCCCTAGCCGACGCCGATGTGGTCTATGCCAGTGGCGGTGGTTATCTCTACGACACCCATCGTCGCGGTGGATTAGGGCGTGTGCTCAGCTGGGATTGGTATTTGTTGGCGGACATGCTGACGGCCATTGCCATCGGTTGCCCACTGGTGTTGTTGCCCCAATCATTTGGGCCGTGTCACAATCCGTGGTTGCGCCGGGCGCTGGTCTGGGTGACCCGCCACGCCCAACGCGTCTATGCCCGCGAATCGCTGAGTAGCGCGTGGCTTAGTCGCCACGGAATCGTTCATCGTAGCGCACCTGATTGTGCCTGGGGCATGATACAAACGGTACCAATCGTACCCCACACCCCGCCCATCCTCGGGATTACGGTGATTAATTGGGGGGCGCAGTCGCAAGGATTTGCGGGGCAAGTAGCCTACGAAACCGTCATGACCCAAGTCATCACGCATTATCTCCATCAAGGCTGGCAGGTACAGTTGTTTGTGCAGTGCCACGAAGCCAACCCCAGCTGGGATGATGGGCAGGTGGCACAACGAATTGCCCAACGCATTAATCACCCCGCCGTCCACCTCATGCCGTTTATTGCAGATCCGACACATTTGCAACAGGCCTATGCCCAGCTCGATTGTCTGCTGACGACTCGTTTGCACGGGGCGATTTTGCGGCTGGGCACGGGACAAGCCGCAGTCGTCATCGGTTATTTGCCCAAAGCGCAGGGTATCATGGCGGACATGAGGTTAGGTGCTTGGTGCCTCGACATTGACACCGCCACGCCGACAGACATTATTGCGGCGATTGATAGTCGTGATGGACAGTTACCGCTGATTGCGACGGCGTTGCCCACGATTGGAGCGGCTCAACAATTGCTTTGGGATGATTGGATGCACGAAAATCCGTTACGGTAAATTCACCTTGGCATCACCGATGTCTTGGAGTTGGTCGGCTTTGAGATCCCAGATTTTTTCGTTACCGGCCTTATCGAGCAAAGCCGCCGTTAAGCCTTCACTCACTACCACTAAAAACACGTAGCGCCCAGGGGGAATATTGACCATGACGAATCCCCCATTGGCGTCAGTCACACTGCCAATCCCGGTAGCTGAATCAAACACATAGGCTTGTTGGTCTCCTTCCCCATAAATGGGTGCCAAATGGACGGCACGATTGGCAATCACCCCCCCTTGGGAATTCAACAATCGGCCACAAAGCAAGGCGTTGCCCGCTTGGACGGGAGCATTGGGTGTCGGCATGGCTGGTGCAGTGCCGGCACATCCTGACAACGACAAAATCGTGAGGAGCAAACAGATATATGGGAACAAAAATCGTCTTTTCATGGTAATTCCTTGCCAAATAATCCAAAGGTATTATGGCATATCTCGTATGGAGCGTCTATAGTAGAGTCAGTGAATTATCAAAAGGAGTTGCTATGACCCATTTGCGTCGATTATGGATGAGCAGTCTATTGCTTATCGTGTTGCTTGCGAGTAGTGTGAGTGCAGCCTTGGCTGCCGACAACGCCTACGCCACCAATTATGTCACGTCAATCACCTACATGAATGTGGGCACTGACGCTGCCAATCTGAGCGTGACGTTTTATAATGCAACCGATGGCACCACCACCGACTACCCACTCCTCAACAGCAACGGGAGCGCAGTCACCATTCCCGTTAAGGCCAGTTCATCGATTGCGGTATCCGCCGTTGGTGGTTTGTCGGCGGACTGGAAGGGCGGGGCGGTGATTTCATCAAACCAACCATTGATTGCCACCATGGTACAAGTATCGAACGATGCAGTCATCAAGGTACGTCCCGTCTCCAACGGCTTTCAAAGCACCGACGGCAGTGGCACGATTATCGTCCCCACCGTCATGAAGGCCTGCTTCAACGACAAACTCACCACCCGCTTCAACGTGCAAAACGTCGGCGGTAGTAGCAACACTGCAAGTATCTCCATCAAATGGCCCAACGGCGATGCTGCCACTACAATCCCCATCACCACCCCTTCCTTAGCACCAGGGGCTATTTATGCGGTCGACCTAGGTGTGGTTAGCACTATAGAACCGACAAACCCCTACACCAAGCCATCGGGATGTCTATTCAATGGCTCAGCGGTGATTACGTCGGCAGGGAGCATGGTTGCCTCAGCCCTCGAAACCAGCACCATCAACAAATACGCCAACAGCTTCGAAGGATTCAAAGGCACGACAGCTGACGGTGCTGCGAAAATATACATGCCTTCGGCGATGTGTAGTGTGAATTACGGTGATGGTGAACAATCATCGGCCTACGCCATCCAAAACTTAGCCGCTACCGCTACCACCGTATCAATTGCTTTCACCTCTCAAGTGCGCACCAACGGGGCATTGGTGGGTAGTCCGGCGACAAACACCGTCACACTAGAAATTGCCGCCAATTCCAAAGCCAGTGTCCCTGGGTGTGATAGTCTGAAAAACTCCGTCGGCAACAAAAATACCGCCACTGGTACCGGTATGCCTGCCAGTTCGGTTGGTTCGGCAGTGATTACTTCCACGGGTGGCAACATCGTCGCCATCAGCAAAGTGCTCGGTGCTGGCTTAACCACTGCCACCCCAGGCATCATGAGTGGTGGCACGACGGTCAATGTGCCATTTGTGCGCTATAGCGACAAATGTTATGTGCCAACAGTCAACAATACCATCTGCCAAGGTGCCACACGCCAACGCACCCTGTTTGCCGTACAAAACGTCGGGAACGCGGCGGCTGCCGTCACGATGACTCTGTATAACCAAAAAGGTGAGTCTGTGGCAACCTACACCTCCCCATCAATCCCCGCCGGTGGCAAAGTCTCGTTGAGCCCAGTCAGTACATCAACGCAAACCCTTACCCTTACCGCTGCAACAAACGCAACTGCATTTTCTGAGTTCGGTTATTGGTGCCCTGCGATTACCGATGCCCAAGCCGGCTGTACCGTTGCCTATGCCGGCAGTGCCTCGTTTACCAGTGCCAGCCCGATTGCCGTGATTACCCGGGTCTTGACCATGAGCCCACTCGGACCGAGTGGCGACGACTACAACGGTATCCCCGAATAGTCGCACTTACGGCATCACAGGCACAAACGTCTGATAGACCGCTTGATAGGCATTGATTACGGTGCCATCGAGATTAGGCATAATCAATTGCGCCTGCCAGGTGACCACTTGTCGTCCCAATGCAATTTGCGTTGGGACGATTTGTTTGCTCACTACCCCTTGACCGGGCACATATGCCCACAACGCAGGCGTCGTCGCATCGATTACCAGAATCGAACCCAGCACTGTCGTTACCGCCCCGCGCGACCACACGAACGGTAAATCACGATCGGCTACCCAGCGTTGTGCCGCTGCATCCAAACGCCAGACATGCGCACCATCCCCAAACAAATAGACCACACCTTCGAGTACCACCAACTGGGGATTCGCGAGGGCAGGTGCAAAATCAATCCCTGGCTGCCACGATTGATCCTGTGGCGCCAATGTCCACGTAGTCAACATAGTGGCGGCGGTTTTGGTTTGCCCTAGCACCAGTAATGATCCATCCACACGTACGACACCAGCCACCGTTACGCCAGCAGGGAGCATTGGTTGTACCTGCCACGATTTGCCATCCCAACGCCACACACCGCGACCGTCGTCACTCCCCACCACCCACAACCCCGCCCCGTCAGCCCAGGCCTTGGCACCGGTTGGCACCACAAACGGCAAATCAGCAAGGACAATCCATGTGCGAGTGACGCCATCAAATTGGAGCCACTGGGCACTGTGATTGCCGGTAAACGTATACAATTGCCCAGCATACACCACCAATTGTTGGTCTGGCTGGGGATTGGGTAGTGCTGGCAGTCGCGCCCAGCGCGTAGGAGCTGAGGATTGTTGGCGAATCACTGGGGTTACTGGGGTTTGGGTCGTCCACCACACCAGGCCGCCCCCACCAATCAGCACCACTATACCCGCCGCAAGCAACCATCCCCAACGTGGCACCAGCACTGGGCGCATCGTATCGGCAGGGACCATTAGCGGGGGCGGCGGTTCGATAATTGGAGCAGGCGCTACGGGCTGGTTTTCCACGAGCAGCAGGCCATGCCGTACCGCATACAGGCTGGCTTCGGTCCGTGAGGCCACATTTATTTTTACAAAAATATTGCGTACATGGACTTTGACGGTGTTGTCACTGATATCGAGCTGTCCCGCGATTTGGCGATTACTCAGTCCTTGGGCGACGAGGAGCAAAATCTGCAATTCACGCTCGCTGAGTTCGCTGTTCATCGTGGCACCGCAAAAATCGTCACATCACCCACCCGGTACAGCTCAACCAATTCAGGGTTATCACGCAACGTATCACTTTTGGCGGCGGTGCCTCGATTGGTGGCATAGATGGTGGTTATGTCAGGATGGTTTTGCAAAAAAGTCTGCAATGCCGGCCAACTCCCATCGGCATCACGAATTTGTCCGGTTTGCTGGCTGATTTGCTGTACCCAGTCATCAGCACCATAGGTATAAAGTACTGGTGGTGTAGTGACCTGGCGCCCCGTCAACGGCAACGCCCACCAGCCCCCATCGCTACCGCGGTCAATCTGCCACATCCAGCCACTAGCATTGGTGAGTATCACGGCGTCTTTGGGGAGATTGGCAGCGATCCACTGCATGGCATTGAGATCATCTGCGGTGGCGATGATGGTTTCGTCATTGACTACCTGTTGCAAATCACTCGCACTCATCACCGCCAACACGGCCACCACTAACGCCACCACAATCTGCCAGCGTGGTACACGTACCACCACCCAACCGAGTAGCCAGGCAATCGTCAAACCGATTGGCATATACAGCGCCGTAATTACTGTTTCATTGGTGAAAAACGAAATATAGGGCAGTCCAATCAACACTGGATTCGCCAATAGCATGACCACCAGCACCCAAAGCATAATCTGCACAATCCGTAGATTGCGTTGGCGCACGCCCCACCAGGCTGCCACCAACAACGCCGGTACCAGCCAACGATTGTTGCGCGCCCAAAAGAGTCCATCAATAAAGGCGTTTTGGGTGTTATTACCCACCACATGCATCGCCGAAGCCCCTGCACCAGCCCGGGCTTGACTCGCCACAAACCACCACCATGGCAACGTCACCAGCAGTGCGAGTCCCGCCGCCCACCACGCCCTTTTGGGTACCTGCATATACCGCATCAGGCAGACCACCCCCCACGTCAACGCCAGCACAAATACCACCATATGCACGAGGCTGAGCCCCGCCAGCACAATGGCGACCCATACCCAACCACGCTCACGCGTATCATCCCACAATGATTCGATAGCGACCATGGCTAGTGGTAACCACGCCATCCCCATCAACAAGGTATATCGTCCCCAACTGAGGTAATAAGCCGGCATAATCGAAATCAAGCCAATCACGACGGCCGCCATAATCACTGCCGGCCATTGCCGCCACCATACCCATGCCAGCGCCGCCACACTTGCCACTGCCAGCAGATTAAACACCTGCCCACCATCCAACAATACCGCCACCAAATCAGCAGGAGTTAACCCACTCGCATGGAGCAAGGCCGCACTAATACTGTGATAACCACTGTGGTACGGTAAATGGGTCACGGGCAAATACGGCACTAGGCTCCACGGCGCATGCCCCTGCTCATAGGCCACCCGCATCAACAACGCATGGTGGACCGCATCAACCCAGGGCGGAAAAACTAACCCGGCGATTTGGGCATTGCGTGTCCATGCCACCAATCCCGCTACCATCAGCGCCAAGGCGCTCCACCACCGCCCCGGCGCCGCCCAGGTACTATCACCGAGCATTGGCCACAATCGCCGCAACGCCAACACCGCCATAACCGGTAACCACCATTCCAGCACCCATGCTGGTATCGCCACCCCAATCGTAGCCGCCAACATATATACCACAGCAACCACGGTTGGACCGACCGCCGCCCCGAGCATCAATCGTCCCACCCGACTCGTATGCGGTGCTGGAATGTATTGATGGAGCCACCATCCCGGCACAACCAACAATATACTTAACGCCACGCCCCATCGCGCCAAACCACCAACCAGCCATAACAATACGGCCATCGTTGCGGTAACCATCACGATATTGCGCTGGGTGATTTGCGAAAATGGTGTCGTCACTATCATGCCTTTCTCAATCATCTTGTATTATTTTAACGTGAATTTACTATCTCGCACAGGGCACACAGAGGGCGCAGAGCGAATGTACCCACTTCAAACTTTACCTCCTACTTCACGCTTCCTACTTCGTACCTCGCACAGGGCACACAGAGGACGCAGGGCCCATATACACCCAACGTCATTGCATGGGCGCGGGAGCGTCCGTACAATCTCCATTTTCCATTTTCCATTTTCCATTTTCCATTTTCCATTTTCCATTTTCCATT
>JBBAWW010000010.1:0-50038 GCA_040397035.1 Roseiflexaceae bacterium
CGTATCAATGCACCGCCACCCAACCAGCGAGCCGCCTAGATTGGCGCAGGTATTGCAAAAATTGCACAACAAATTAAAATCACAGATTGATCGGATAATTTCCGCACTTGGGCGTATCAATACACCGCTGAACAACCAACGAGCGGCGTAGATTGGCGTAGGTATTGATTAATCGGATAATTTGCGCACTTGGGCGTATCAATGCACCGCCACACAACCAACGAGCCGCCTAGATTGGTGCAGGTATTGAAATAATCCAAGTTATTGACGTATACACCGTAAATGGTTTTGAGAAGCGTAGCAATTTTGGGTTATGATTGACTCAGGCCTAGGGTAATCAAGCGCCGATTGATGCATCTGATGGTGTTTTGTTGGTATATTTAATGTGAAGTAGAGCCACAGACTGTTGCGTCTTCGGCGTGTATCGCATGGATTCATGTTGATACAGATAGGGTAAAGGAGTAGGCGATGCATATATATTCTGCAAATCCACGTTATTTTGTGCGGCGAGGTCAGCCAACTATTTTGGTGGGCGGGGGTGAACATTATGGTGCGATAGTAAATCTTGAATTCGACATACCACGATACCTCGATGCCCTGAGTCAGGCGGGGTTGAATTTGACACGGGTATTTAGTGGGAGTTATGTCGAAGCACTAGGAGCATTTGGCATCATCGACAACACGTTGGCACCACACCCTGATGCCTATGTGGCGCCATGGGTGCGCGATGACCAAGGGCGTTATGATTTGGCGCGGATTAATCCCGTATGGGTGCAACGCCTGAATGCATTTGTGGCGGCAGCCGCCCAACGCGATATCGTGGTGGAGTTGACGCTCTTTTGTTTTTGGTATGATCAAGCCGATTGGGAGCGTTCACCGATGCATCCTACCCAGAGTCGTCAAGCCGTTGGACCGTACGAGCGGGCGCGGGTCTACGAGGCGGATTCGGCGTTATTGCCGTTTATGCGGCGCCTCGTACAAGTGGCAGCGACTGAACTCAAAAAATACGATAACGTGTATATCGAAATATGCAATGAGCCATATAGTCGGCATGATCATACCATGGACATGGCCTGGCATGAACAGATGATTGAGGCGATTGTTGCCGTTGCTCCAGAGCTACCGATTGCGATTAATGTGGCCAACCGCACCCAAAAGCTACTCTATGTGCCCGCCCATGTGAGCGTAGTGAATTTTCATTATGCGATTCCCTCGGCTGCGCGTGAAAACTGGCACCTTGGCGTGATTATCGGCGACGACGAAACGGGCTTCCGGGGTAATAGTGCCCGTCCGTATCGCAGTGAAGCGTGGTCTTTTTTGTTGGCAGGCGGGGGGATATTTAGTCACCTCGATTATAGTTTCACCGTGACGCATCCTGATGGGTCTGCGGTGCCCGATCCACGCACGCCGGGATATGGTGGGGTTGATTTACGCGCCCAGATGGCGTTTTTGCGCAAAACACTCGAACGGGTAGCGGTGTGGGACATGCGTCCGTGTAACGAAATTATTGCGTGGTATGCGGGTGATAGTGATGTGCAATTGTTGGCAGTCCCCGGGGAGCGCTATATCGGCTATATTCCCCAAAATGTGCCTCAACAATCATTGCTGCTCGGGATTCCTGCGGGGCGATATACGGTGGAGTGGTTGTACCCGGCGAGTTGTATGACCCAAACAGCCGCCACAATCGATCATCGTGGCGGCTTTGTGCGGATCGACACGCCATGGCATGCCGACGATTTGGGGTTTGTGTTGGCGCGGGTGCGCTAGAGATGACAAGCGATGGCAGTGGCGCGGGTGATGAGTGCAATCACTTTGTCGATGTCGAGGTGGGTGGCGACATAGGTATTAGCGGGTTTTTTGCTGAAGCCAATCGGATCAACTGCTGTCATGCCACGGCCGATACCAGTGCCACAATCGACTTCCATGTAGACATGGCTGACGGTAGCGCAGCTAGGGTCGAGGGCAACGGCCATCGCTTTGGGGTCGGCCATCAACATGCCAGGCCGGTTGCGGGATTTGGCCCAATTCATGAGATTGGTGCACATGGGGCGCACAAAGCGTTTGCCCATGTCGCCGGCATCGAGTAGGGCTTCCCAGCGATCCCAGAGGATGGGATGTGCAAGGGTGTTTTCCCAGGTCACCATGGTGGGTTGGAGGTTGCCGCGGCTCAGCACGAGGGCCGTGGCTTCGGGGTCGACATAAATATTGAATTCAGCGGTGGCGGTAATATTGCCGGTGGCTTTGGGAGCCCCACCCATGATGATGGTTTTGCCGATGTACTGGGCCAAATTTGGCTCGAGTGACAAGGCGATGGCGAGATTGGTAAGTGGTCCGAGGGTGACGAGGGTACAGCCCGGGTAGCGTTTGGCGAGTTCGATGATGCCCAAGGCGGCGTGGGTTGATTCGAGGTCGCGAGGGGCGCGCAATCCGGCATCGCCCAAGCCGTCAGCACCATGGATATCCGCGGCATCGGGCGCATCGACGAGTAATGGACGGGCAGCACCGCGGTAAATCGGAATATGACCGGCGCCAAAGGCATTGAGGATGGTGCCGACGTTGCGTTCGACGTTGGGAAGCGATACATTGCCGTTGAGGGTAGTAATCCCGACGACTTCGATACTCGGGTCGGCGAGGGCCATCAAAATCGCAAGAGCGTCATCAACACCGGCATCGGTATCGATAATCATTGGGCGCGCTGGCATTGGGGAATCCTTTCGCTGGATGGGTTCAAATCAATTATAGAATGGAATTTGGATGTGGTGTGGATTTCACGCACTAGAATGGATGGAACGAGTCGGTATGGTATTATTTAATGGAATTCCAAGGGCACCATAGATCATAAGTAGCAATATCGGTGTGGTATAACGAGGGCATGTATTGATTAGGAATGGACATTACATGGATATCAGGTCGTATTTGGACCGTTTTGGTGACTTATCATTGCGTTGGTGGCGTTGGTGTTGGTTGCCAGTGAGTTATGCCTTGTTGTGTGTGCCGTTGTTTTGGCAGACATTTGGCGTATGGAGTACGTCAATTGCAACACGATGTGTAGATCGCTGTGATAGTGGTTGGCAGAACGTCTGGTCATTGTGGTGGGTTGCACATCAATTAAAGCTTGGACAATCACCTTTTTATACTACCCAATTGTTTTACCCGAGTGGTGTTGATTTATTTTGGCAAATACTTATGGTGGTCAACGGAGCAATTATGGCTCCGATTACGTTATTTTTTGGGGCGATATTTGCTTTTAATATGTTGATTTACGTCACCTTTGTGGCTACGGGTTGGACAATGGCGTTATTTGCAGAGCGGGTGACTGGGCATCGAGCTGGGGCTTGGATTGCCGGTGTATTATATATGTTTATGCCGTTTCATGTCTGGTTAGCCTATACCGGTTTTGCAGAACGACTCGGTATCCAATATTTTCCGTTGTTATTGTGGGGGCTTTGGAGCTGGAACGCACGGCAGTCATGGCGTGATATCGTGCTAATTGCTGTTGCAACTATCGCATCATTATTGACTAGCCTCTATTATGGGTTGTTTTCGCTGGTATATATCGCATTGTGGAGTATGATCTATCTGTGGTATGCACGGCGAGATTGGTCACGCGTCACGCAGTTTTTGATGCAATTTTGTGTGTTGGCTGTGGGATTGGTAATCGTATTGTTGCGCCCATTAATGTCCCAATTAATCGGAGCAAAAAACCCTTTTGCGGTGGTTGGTGAATCATATGGCTTGCGAGACTATTTGACTCGCCAGTTAGAATACTCGGCTAATCCGCTGACGTTGTTTTTTCCGAGTTTGATACATCCATGGTGGGGAGATGCATTTGTGCGTTGGTTTAAACAATTTGACGCAACACACTATCCCGTATCATTGGGCTTTATGTTGGTGTTGTTAGGGATTTTGGGATGGGTGTGGCAACGTCGAGAGATTCCTATGTGGTTGGGGGTTATGACGATGGTGACATTTGTCTTGGCCTTGGGACCTCGGTTGGTGTTTTTTGGTTACGATACGGGAATCCCATTGCCGTATGAGATCTTGAATTACATTCCATTGGTACGCCTTGGGCAACGTCCTGATCATTGGTTATTTGTATTTGCGGTGCATATGGCGCTATTTGCGGCCTATGCCATGCGTGCAGTCACCAAAAATATATATGCAACATATTGGCTGGTGGTAGTGTTGTGTGTGGGGGCATTTGAGTTGTATCCACAACCATTAGTGCCCGTACCGAGTCATGCAATTGCAAGTTATGCGGTTATTTCACCGAGTACGCACGGAGCAGTATTATCGTTGCCATTTGATCTTGACGACGGTGATGTGATGTACGGGCAGTTGATTCATCAACGGCCGAGTGTATCGGGGTATGTGCCACGCTTAGGTAACTTCCCTCTCATCATGAATGCTGATGGTATCAGGCAATTGATTACGCCAACGCAACCCGTATCGGTGGCCAACCCTGATGCGGCTGCTGCGTTACAGCAGATTATGACTCGGCTCGATATCGAATACCTCGTGTATGACTCACGCTTTGGATACCCGCTGTATGCTGATGGTTTTGACAGTTTACGTGAAGTTGCGCATGATCCCTATGGGGTGGTTTTTCAGCGGAAGGATCCGAGTGCACTAAACAGTATTGTAGTTATTGATAAAGGTTGGGATGCCACTGAAAATAACGAACAAGGTCAACGTTGGCAGTGGAGTGGCGATATTGGGTCGTTTTGGGTGTATCAACCCCCCCAACAACAACGTGCAACAATCTTGACAATGCGCATTCGGGCACCCAAACAACAACAAATTACCCTTGATGGAGTCCGCATGACGCATCCAATCTCGTTTGAGGTATCACGGGCTCCGCGGCTGTATCATGTGTTTCTTTCGAGTCATAGTGTTGCCGAAATGTTTTGGATTCAGACGCCAACGCAACTCATTAAACGCCGATTGGTTGGTGTGGCCCTTGACGAAATTCGCACGGTCCAAACATTATTGCCTGCAGTAAAGTAATCTGTCGATGAATGCAACACGGAATATTATCCATACAGTGTGGGCTACAATTGTGAGTATGGTTGGCGTGACGGTGTTGCTCTGGCTCACCGCCGCTCCGCTAGGCTTGACGTGGGATGAGCCAGCCTATATGCGGGCAGCCGCATCCTATCACGAATGGGTGGTACGGTTGTTCAGCGAAGGTTCATTGCTGCTCAACCCGGCAATTATTAGTGCGTATTGGGATTTCAATCACGAACATCCGCCAGTGGTGAAGCTATGGTATGCCTTGGTCGGGACGCCGTTGGTGAAAACCTTGGGGCTGGTAGGGGCATACCGATTTGCCGCCATGGTGGTATCAGCGCTACTGGTGACCGTGGTGGTGGTCAGTTCTTTGCGGGTGGTCGGTGGCTGGGTGGCGCTGGCGGCAGGGATTGTGTTGCTCTGCATGCCGCGGTTTTTTATGCATGCGCATGTGGCGGCTCTTGATGTGCCAGGTGCACTCGCATATATTGCCGCCAATTTGTTTTTTTGGCATATGCGCAATCGCCGTGAATGGTGGGTGACGCTGTTGTTTGGGGTGCTCTGGGGCGTCGGTATCGCCACCAAAATCAACGCCGCCTTTGTGTTGCCGACAATTGGTCTATGGTGGCTGATTTATGATCGGCGGGGGTATTTGTTGGGGCGGATGGTGTTGGGTGGCCTGATTGCACTAGTGGTATTTGTGGCATTGTGGCCATGGTTATGGGTCGATACCGCAACTCGGCTAAAGGATTATCTGTTGTGGGTCACGGTGGCACATTGGCAAATTCCACAATGGTTTTTGGGGCAATCGTTGTTGCCCCCACCATGGTATTTTGCGCTAGTTATGGCAGTGATGGCGACACCAATGGTGATATTGCTAGTGGCGGTAGTGGGCGGCGTGGTGGTGGTGCCGGCACATCGTTCGTATCTGCATTTGATTGTGCTGAGTACGGTGATGCCCCTCTGTGCCTTGATGGTGAGTAGTACGGTCTATGATAACGAGCGATTGTTTATGGCGTTCTTTCCGATGATTGCCGTGCTGGCTGGGTATGGCTTGACGCGTGGGGTGCTGTTTATCAAAAAATCAGCAGACCATGTTGATTGGCGGGTCTGGCTGGTGGGGTTGGTGCTGATGGTTGGATTGCCGATTCGCGATGGGGTGCGGATGTGGCCACATTTGCTGTCGTATTATAGTGAAAGCATCGGTGGGCTGCCCGGCGCAGCACGGCTCGATATGGATCATACGTACTGGAACGAAACCTATGCCGCGGCATTTGATTATTTGAGTGTGCATGCCCCAACAAATGCCACGGTCTGGATTGAAAGTTACAGCTACGACGTTCCGCATACATACCAGCTCGATGGCCGTACCCGCGCTGATTTACGATTTGTGAGTAATGACGGCTATTCGGTCTGGGGAATGAACACAACGCAGATGGCGATGTATGAAGCTGATTATGTGATTGTGACCTACCGGTTTGCCTATTGGACACCGGCAACGCGGGCATTGGTGGCATCAAACACCCCACCGGTATATCAGATTGTGCGCGATGGAGTGCCGTTGTTAGGTATTTACCGGCAGCCTTGAATTTTTTGAAGAGACAGGCGATGCTAATCTTTACGCCAAATTGTTTGGCATGTCCAATAAATCCCCAGCGATTGTAGATCGCTGGGGATTCGTTGTGTGGTAGTGGTTAGGCGTTGAACTGGGCGCGGTAGGCGTTGAGCGAGGCGACATCGGTAATGGGAGTAGTGACGGCATCGGGGGCGATGCGTTTGATCAGGCCCGAAAGCACATTACCAGCGCCGATTTCGACGAAATGGGTCACCCCATCAGCCACCAAATATTGGATGGTGCTGACCCAACGTACGGCCGATTCGACTTGAGCAGGTAATTCGCTGGCAATGGTGGCTGGTGTGGTCAACGGTTGGGCGGTAATGTTCGAGATAACCGGGATTACCGGTGTCACAATCGTGGTACGGGCCACATGCGCTGCCAAGGCTTGAGCGGCGTCGTGCATCAACGGTGAATGGAAGGCAGCACTGACTTTGAGGGGGATGACCCGTTTGGCACCAGCGGCTTTGAGCGCTTCGCCAGCGGCTTCGAGGGCAGATACGGCGCCACTAATCACGGTTTGACCGGGGGAATTGTAGTTGGCGACAACTACGGCGGCGTCAGGGGTGCTGACACTGCGACAAATGTGGTCGATGGTGTCGTCATCGAGTCCGATGACGGCCGCCATGCCTCCACTGGTGGCTGCGGCCATCAGCACGCCACGTTGGCGGACTAATTGGATGGCGGCAGTGGGAGTGAGGCTGCCAGCCGCTACGAGGGCGCTGTATTCACCCAAGCTATGCCCGGCCACGGCGACGGCGTGCTGGCGGGTATAGGAGACGATTTGATCGAGGTCACCGGCAAGGGCTGCGAGTACGGCGAGCGAGGTGGCGACGAGGGCCGGTTGGGTGTTTTCAGTGGCGGTGAGTTGGTCTTCTGGACCAGCAAAACAGAGTTCGCTGACGGACCATCCCAAGGCCTGATCTGCCAGTGTATAGACCGCTCGTGCTGCGGGGGAATGTTGGGCTAATTCTGCGCCCATACCGACAGCTTGGGCACCTTGTCCGGGGAATACAAACGCCTGGCGCATGGGTTACTCCTTTGTGGGGCGGCCCCAGCGCACCACTGCCGACCCCCATGTCAAACCGCCCCCAAAGGCAGTTAACAAGACATGGTCGCCTGGATTGAGTGCACCGCTGGCTGCGGCTTCGGTGAGGGCAATCGGGATGGTGGCAGCCGAGGTATTGCCATAGCGATCCACATTGATGAAAAATCGTTCAATGGGGACATTGAGGCGCTCGGCGATAGCTTCGATGATGCGGCGGTTGGCTTGGTGGGGTACCACAAGCTTCATATCATCCAACGTCATATTGGCTTGGGCCAAGGCTTGGAGCGAGGATTCTTCCATGCCACGCACGGCCAATTTGAAGACTTCACGGCCATTCATGGTCAAAAAATGTTTGCCTTGGGCCATGACATCGGCACTCATCGGCATACAGGTACCACCAGCTTCGACCATCAGTAACTCTTCGCGGTCGCCGGCAGCACCCATAACCGAAGAAAGTAAGCCGTAGGGTTGGTCGGTGGCTTCGATTACCACGGCGCCGGCGCCGTCACCAAACAAGACACAGGTATTGCGATCTTGCCAGTTGACATAGTGGCTGACTACATCCGCAGCACAAAACAAAATTCGTTTAGCCATACCAGTTTTGATGAGGCTGGTGGCAATGGTCAGCCCATAGACGAAGCCACTACAGGCGGCCACGATATCAAAGGCGGCAGCCCGGCTAATCCCCAGCTGGGCTTGCACGCGGCAGGCAGTGGCTGGGAGTGGGCGGTCGGGGCAAAAGGTGGCCACGATGACCATATCAATGTCGTTTGCAGTGACTCCGGCCATCTGCATGGCATCACGACCAGCCGCTGCCGCGAGTGACGATGTGGTCTCGTCGCCACTAATGATGTGCCGTTCACGGATACCCGTGCGCGACTGAATCCATTCATCAGAGGTATCGACGATTTTGGCAATATCGGCATTAGTGACAACGTTGACGGGGACACTCATGCCCCAGCCGGTGATCGCAGCATGGATGGTCATAGTGTGATGGCCTTCTAATAAGCAACCGGTGTTCGTGCTTGCGCGTACGAACACCGGTAGGGGCTGACCGCACAATGGCGACTTAGGAATCGGTTTTGGGGGCGGCCATGATAATGACCTGACGATTGCGGTATTGGCCACATTTTTTGCAGACATAGTGTGAGCGCATCATTTCGCCACAGTTTTTGCAGGTGACCAAGTGTGGGGCGTCGAGTCGTTGATGTTGGCGGCGATTACCACGGCGATGGCGTGATACTTTAGTCTTCGGGGCTGCTCCCATGATGAGTACTCCATTCTTGGTTAATCTGCAGATGGGCGATCGAATAGCGCTTTGAGCGCACTAAAACGCTCATCAATCGGTTCTTCGTGACATTGACATGCGTTGACATTGAGGTCCACTCCACAACCCGGACACAACCCCAAGCAGGATTCTTTGCAGAGTGGCTTGATGGGGAGTGCCAACAATGCGTATTCGCGGATAGCCACACTCAAATCCAACATGTGTTGTTCATCAACACGAAAGACATCGTCTTCGTCGGGCGTGGGGAGTGGTGCACCAGAATTCACATCAATGGTGTTCGCGTATTCTTCGACGAAATCGACGTCGATGGCAATCCGCGCCGGCTGGAGACAACGCATGCATTGGCAGGTAACGACCCCGTGAAGGGTACATTCGACATACACACCTGCCAGTGTCCGGGTAAACCGTACGCTACCGGTGATTTCGTGGAGCGTTTCGTCTTCGTGGAGCGACAAAAACGCTTCAGTGAAATCATGTTCGCGGCGCGCACCGATTGGTTCGCGTAATAATTGCGCCACGTTGAATGTGAGCGGGGAACGATCTTTGAGTTTCACCATACACACACACCTACGCAACGTCTTCCGAAATTGCATTATAGTGGAGATACAGGGCAATGTCAACAACATTACTCACGGGGTGGATGTGGTCGTTGCAAGCGATCAAGCTCTTTGAGTCCGTTTTGGACACTGAGCATGATGCGATCGAGGCGCCCTTGTAATTCTTCGAGCACTTCCCGTGCATATTCATCGGCTCCGGCCCGGATTTCATCGGCTTCTCGTTGGGCTGCCTCAAGAATGCGCGTGCGTTCGAGGTCGGCAGCGGTCAACAACCCTTGCTCACGCATTTGTTGGGTCATCGTTGTCGGGATACTGGTGGTATCACTACGCGGAGCTTGTTTGATGCGCGCAATCGCCCGTGTGCGGTCGATAATATCAAATACCTGACGCTCGGCGACAATCACGAGTTGTGTGAGTGGCACATGCTGTGATTCATTGATGATTTCTTCAAGTTCGTTGAGTAGATCTTCGATGTTCATGTTACCCTCCGTGACGCCGATCGGCGTAGACGCGTTGCAAGGCGGTAGCGACATGTGATGGCACCAACCATGACACATCGGTTCCGAGTGACGCAAGTTCGCGCACCCGTGTCGAACTAAAGTACGTGTATTGATGGCTGGCCATAAAAAACACTAAATCGATGTCAGGCGCAAGGCGTTGATTGACTTGGGCCATTTGGAACTCTGACTCAAAGTCATTTGCCGCCCGCAATCCCCGCACCACCACACTTGCTCCCACGCTGCGGGCATATTCGACGGTGAGTGAGCTATAGGTTTCGACGCGGATTTTGGGCATACCAGCTACTGCGGTGCGCAAAAACGCTACCCGGTCTGCGGTCGGAAATAACAACCGCTTGTCGGGTCGGTCAAACACCGCCATGATGATGGTGTCAAAAATATGCGACGCACGTTCGGCAATGTCGAGGTGCCCATTGGTGACGGGATCGAAACTCCCTGGATAAACAGCAATTGTCACGCCTCGGCTCCTTCTGTGTCGGGGGTGGTATACAACGTAAAACAAGACCCCCCAAATTGACGAAAATCACAGCGACTATATATTCCGTATTGGTCATCAAATGTCACATGAATCGAATGACCAATGATAAATATACCACCAGGCACCAAAATATCGGCGTCTATTACCAGCGCTACTGTGGCGTGAATGTGCGGGTCTGCATACGGCGGGTCCATCATAATCAAATGATAGCGCTCGCCGTTTTTGTGGTGTTGTAGGAAGCGCGCAACTGGTTGTTGGTGTACTTTTGCACGTTGAATGAGCTTGGTGTGGGTCAGGTTTTCTTTGATGACGCCACATTCGGCGGATTTTTGTTCCACAAAATCAGCCCAGGCCATGCCGCGTGATAATCCTTCGATGCCAATCGAGCCAGTGCCCGCATATAAGTCCAACATGCGTCCATGCAGTGCGCCGTAGCCATTGAGAATCGAAAAAAGCGATTCTTTAACGCTATCGAGCATGGGACGGGTTCCCGTCCCTTTGGGACCTTTGAGATGGTGGCCTTTGGCACTCCCAGTAATAACGCGCATACCATTACCGTCCAAATTGTAGGCGACGAATCAAATTGATGGGCAGGTTGTGTTCTAACATTTGGCGCTGTGTCAAGCCAATGTCGTAATTGACACGGCCAAAGGTCAGTTCGTGCAACTCGGTATCCACAAGTGCATAGGCAGCCCGCGGGTCGCCATCACGAGGTTGACCGACACTGCCAGGGTTGATGAAATAGCGCTCGCCATCACTAAATGTCATGACATCGTTGCGGGCGGGCATTGTGGGACCTTCGATTTGTCCATCACTATGGCGGCGAATGAATATCTGCACATGTGAATGGCCAATAAAACAGACTTGCTGGGCGAAACTCTGCCAATTGCTGGCGGCTTGACTGGGCTGTAACAAGTATTCCCAAACTGGGTCGAGGGGACTGCCGTGGACGATGTAATAACGGTTGGGGTCAATCGCTTTGGCGAGGGGTAATTCGGCTAAGGTTTGGCGGTGTTCAGTAGTAAGCTGGTTGCCATTCCAGATATTGGCTGATTTGGCATCGGGGTTGAATTCATCGATATTGACTTTGGTGCTGCCGATACAGGCTAAATCATGATTGCCAGCAATCATGATTGTGTTGAGTGCCCGCATCCGATCCATACATTCGTTGGGGCGTGGCCCATACCCAATCGTGTCACCCAAGTTCCAGATGATATCATAGCGACCATGTGTGTCTGCAAGCACAGCCTCGAGTGCGACATAATTTGCATGAATATCAGAAATAACTAAAACACGCATAACGCTACTTTCGTCGTCGTGGTTGTCTATACTATTGCGAAATAATGTTACTATATAATATAGTAAGAATTACGTACTGAGTTGACAATAATTTAGGGAGAATGTCATGTCAGATGGTGCGAAGCATTGCCCATACGTGGGGCTAAAACAAAACCGGTCAATCCAGTTTTCGACGCCAACCGTGGAACATCGGTGCTATGTGAGTGGCGATGCAATGGATATCCCGGTCGATCAGGCAAGCTATTGCCTATCACAATTTCATACGCAATGCCCATTATACATGGGAAGTAGTGCATCTCCAAAAAAACCAGTTCCCACGTCACCCAAATTACGCAATCAGGCCAACGAAAGTCGGTTTGTGCCCAAACGTGACGACAGTGATTCGGTGTATGTGCGTGATGTGGATCCAGACGACACATTGGCACCTGCGATGGCACCACGCAAGCCGCAGCGCCCCAAACCTGCGACGCCACCAACAAACTACACCGTATTGTATGGCGCATTGATTGCGGTATTTGCACTCGCTGGGGCGATTTATTGGTATGCGGGCACCATGCTAACCCAGAAACCAGGCGAAGGTAATGCCGCCGTGGCAACAGATGCGACGGCCACCACACAGGTGTTTGAGCAATTACCGACTGAAGTTGCCACTACCGAACCTGCGCCAGCCACCAGCACCGCGTTGCCCGCACCGGCTACCGTGGCACCGGTTGCGCCCGTTGTCGCAACTGCTACTGTGGCTCCAAATGGTGCAACTGCGACTCCGCGACCAACTGCGCGTACGGTAATGACGTATACGCCGTCAGTGCAGGTAGTCACCCAAACAAGTGGTGGGAATACGGTCGCCACACCCAAATCAGATACGCAAACAATGCCGTTGTGGCTCTATTTTGGGGATACCACTGGCTCGGTCTATGTACCGGTACAACGCTCACTCACAATTGTCGGCAAGCGTGTCGCTGGCACTGCCATGACGGCGTTGATTGATGGACCCAAGGCAGGCTTGCAACGCTTACTATTGCCTGATGTGAAAATTAAATCATTGACTATCCAAAACGGCACGGCGATTATTGATCTTGATCGGCGTCCGACGGGTGTGGGTGATGTGCGCGGTTTTGTGTCGATGGTATTGACATTGACGCAATTCAGTAGTGTCAAGGATGTCAAGTTCCAAATCAACGGTGCAGATATGCCTGCCGAGAACGGCATTCCAACGACCCGTCCAGTAATCAATCTCCTCAACCCCGATAATCTTGGCAGTGATGCATTAGCGGTGACGGTCTACTTTGTCGCCAATGATGGCCAACACGATGTGCCGGTAACGCGACTCGTTGCCAAAACCAATAATGTGATTGGCGCTGCCGCACAAGCATGGCTAGCAGGGCCTGGTCAATACGGCAATGCGTTGCGCCGAACGGCACCGGCAGCGACGCAGTTGCGCGGGATTAACATCCAAAATGAGTTGGTGACTGTCGATTTGACGCAACCATTTGCGGATGTGACCGATCGCCCAGGGGCGATTCGCACCCTGGTTGAAACCTTGACCGAAGTGTCTGGAGTCAAAAGTGTCCAAGTCTTGATTGAAGGAAAACCTATTGGCGAATTATGGGGCAATGATTACAACCGTGCATTTGAACAGCGGGTGATTAATCCCGAGTAATGTTTCGCTGTCAGCAAAAAAAGTCGGCACAGATTTCTCTGTGCCGACTTTTTTTGATTTTAGGCAGTGCGGAGGCGCTCGTACCAGGCGTGGAGTGCTGTCGTGTCGAGGGCAAATGGTGGGGCATCGGCAAACATCAAGGCATCTAGTGCTGCGATGATGAGCGGATCGGCATCGATATCGTTGTCTTCGGCATCATCATCCTCGATATCGGCATCGATGCGTGCGGTATCGATAAGTGTATCAGTAGCATCGGATTCATCGAGATCTGCGGTATCGAGTGAATGATACGCTTTGATAGCCCATTGGGCGAGTTGGGTGATGGTCGCTACGCCATTGGTTGTCGAGGCAATGGCATGGGCTACTGCGTTGCGGGCGGCTACGGGTTCGAGTGCTGCGAGATTACTACTTGGGAGCATTAGCGGTCATCCTCTTCGGTTTCGATAAATAATGATTGTTCACATTGCGTGGCAAACCCGCACCCGCGGCAACGGGAGCGGGTGTGGTGATTGCGGTCGCCAGTGGATTGTTGGCGTGCAGTATGCATCGAGGTAATGACGGCCAAAATATCGGTACGTAATTCATCGTCATAATCAATCCGAAAGGTATGATTGGCGTAGCGCAATAATCCGTATGGTGGACGCTCACCGAGACATGTTTCCACAAGCAGGCAATACGCGGCCAACTGCATCATGTCTGATTCGTACGGTTGTTTGGCGCGGCGGGTTGGTTTGACTTCGACGGGGATAAGTCCTTCACGCCGTTGTAAAAGATAATCAGGCTTGCCCATCAGCCCGTATTCATGGGCGATTAGCGTTTCTTGATTGGGTAAGGCGTCGTTGACATCACTAGCGAGTGTGGTTGCCCACGGTAGCCCTGTCTGTTGGCGGGTGCGTTGGGCGATATACCATAGGCCAATTACGACGAGTGCCAGTACAAATAACAGGGTGGCTGACATTTACCACCAGCCAAACCAGGCCGCTACTGCGGCGAGGATAAACCCGAGGGTAGCGATGATGGCAATGGTGCGCACAAGGCTGGATAGCCATACCCAACAGCCATGTCGTTGATGTGCTACGACCCCGCGGGTACGGCGGGCGTGGGCTTGGGGCGTGCGTCCTTCGATACGTTCGAGCCACCACGAGCGTTGACAATAGAGATATGTGCCGACGTCGCTGGCACGCACGTACTCAGCGACGCGGATTTCTGATGTATTGATGGGCTGCTTATTGCCCAAAGATCGACGTGCCATTCAGCCAACCTTGAATGTCGCTAATGGTAACAATGACCATTAATGCCATCAATAGGGCAAATCCGGTCATGTGTACCATTGCTTCACGTTCGACGGGGATGCGGCGGCGCCGCACAAATTCGATGAGCGCAAACAAAATATGGCTGCCATCGAGGGCGGGAATGGGCAACAAATTGAAAATTGCGAGGTTGATGCTAATTAATGCCATCCAATTGAGGTAGCCTTGCCAGCCATCACGATCGATGATTTCGCCAGTGCCGCGGGCCATGCCTACGATACCGGTCATGCCCGCGTTTTCGGCTTTGGGGGCAAGTCCGAGCAAGCCTTTGATCCATGATTGGAGTGATTCAATCATCAGCCCTGCGATGGTAAATGTACGGCTTGTGCCATAGCTAATGGCTTGACCTAAATCGGCCGGAGTGGTGTACGAGCGATGGGCATAGGAAAATCCGAAGCCAGCGGGGTTGGTTTGGCCATTAATCGTCCATGGTCCTGGGGTGATTTGTAGGGTGAGGGGTTGGCCATCACGCAACACCTCAACGGGGATGGGTTTGCCTACATTGGCTTTGGCAATGTCGCCCATGTTGGTGGCAATGGTAATCTCGTTGCCACTGGCAATCCGCAATACGATGTCCTGGGGTTGGAGCCCGGCAGTGGCGGCGGGGGTGTCAGCATATACTTGATTGACGACTAATCCCGTATCGGCGGTTTCGATGCCATTGGCGAGGGTAAGCCCCGTAAAAATGGCAATAGCGACGATGATGTTCATCAACGGGCCAGCGAGCAACACGGCAATCCGTTGGTAGATAGGTGCTTCACGCAGGCTGCCGATGCCGTAGCTCGAGTTATCGCCTGCGCCACCAAAGCGCACAAAGCCACCGAGCGGCAACCAGTTAATGGTATAGCGTACGCCATTGCGTTCGGCAATGGTAAAGGCGCGCGGTGGGAATCCGATGCCGAATTCATCGACAGTGATTTTAAAGGCGCGGGCCGTGGCAAAATGCCCTAATTCGTGGGCGAGTACGAGGATACCTAACAAAACCAGAAATGCAACAATTGCAATTATTCCACTCATCTATTCCTCTTTTCAAAACGTACTATCTAGCCCACACCCAGTCAATTCTTTGCGGCAATGACGCATTGCATGCAATACAATGAATCACACTGTATGTATTGTAGCGAATATCGGCAAAATTTGACGTGAGGAATCGGTGAGTTTTTGCAGTGACTTAGGCAAACCAAATGGCGAGGTAATAGACAATCGGTAGCATAAATAGCACGCTATCAATGCGGTCAAGCATACCACCATGGCCGGGCAAAATACTCCCGACGTCTTTGACGCCGAGCTGGCGTTTGATTTGCGATTCAGCCAAATCACCGAGTGGTCCAATAATTCCGGCGATGATGCCAATCAAGGCCCCACCCCAGAGCGGGATTGGTAAACCGAGTAATGGCACACAGCCGATGCCAGTGGCAATGGCACCAACCAACCCTCCGATACTCCCCTCCCAGGTTTTTTTGGGGCTGATATGCGGAGCGAGTAAATGTTTGCCAAAGCTTCGGCCACTAAAGTAGGCAAAGGCATCACCGAGCCAGGTGGTGGCGAGGGTGAGTACAATCCATGCCACGCCTGGGGCAATCCAGGCAGACAAGACGCCGGGGTAGAGTGGGGTGGCAATGGCGCGCATAGGAATGATGTACGAGAGCAAGTAGATAACGTAGAGTACGCCACTCATGGTTAATGCCCACGACGTCAAGACGTGTTCTTCGTGGGCCTGCAAGAGGGCCACAATCAGCGAGGTAATCATGCCAAAGGCAATCACCGCTTCGACGAGCAGATGCCCACTACTGGTTTGATACCAGGTGGCGGCGATGATGCAGGCTGCAAAGCCAAACCCAAACCGCGTAAATGGGGTATAGCCGCGTTGGGTGAATGATGCGTAGAGTTCGTACAAACCAATCATGCCAGCGATAATCATCACCAATGTGGTTGACCACAAGTCCCACCAAATCGCCGCTACTAAAATCGGGAGTAATGGCAAGATGGTAAGTACGCGTTGGCGTACTGAGTTGTTAGGACTTTGCATTCAGTCCACCAAATCGTCTGTCGCGGTTGCCATAATCAGCGACGGCTTGCATGAGTAGTTGGGGGGTAAAGTCGGGCCAAAACACTGGGGTAGTCCAGTATTCGCTATAGGCAGCTTCCCAAATTAAAAAATTTGATAAGCGCCATTCGCCACTGGTACGGATGATGAAGTCGGGGTCAGGGATGCCATTCGTAGACAGGTGTGCCGAAATCAATTCTTCGGTGACGGCTGCTGGGCTTACCCCACTCGCAACGATTTGTTTGACTGCGGTGACGATATCTTGGCGACCACCATAATTAAACGCCACAGATAAGGTAATGCGTTTGCAATCACGGGTACGGGCGACCGCTTGGGAGATTTTTTCGGCTAAATGAGGATTAATTCCCTCAAATGAACCAAGATGATTAATCCGGACATCTTCGTTTTTGAGGTTTTCGACTTCATGATCGAGAAACTCTGCTAAGAGTGACATTAATCCTTGCACTTCAAGCGATGGCCGACGCCAATTTTCGGTAGAAAAGGCATACAACGTCAGGTACGGCACCCCAAGGTCTGCGGTAGCGCGAATAATCGGGCGGAGATTTTCGACACCGGCGCGATGCCCGGCATGGCGTAATTTGCCATGTTGCTTGGCCCAACGGCCATTGCCATCCATGATAATGGCAATGTGTTTGGGCAAGTGTGTCGTGGATTGGTGTGCCGTGACGTCATTCATTTGATATTAGATCTCCAGCACTTCGGCCTCTTTGTTGGCTCCAATGTGCTCCAATTCACGGGTGGCTTTTTCCATATGTTCTTGGAGCTTTTCACCGCCACGTCGTTGATCATCTTCGGTGATCATTTTTTCGTTTTCGAGTTGCTTGAGGTCATCAAGCGCTTCGCGCCGGACGTTACGGAGTGCCACTTTGCTTTCTTCGACACGCGAACGGACTTGTTTGACCAATTCCTTACGGCGTTCTTCGTTGAGTGGTGGCAAATTGAGACGGATGAGGCGGCCGTCGTTATTGGGATTGAGTCCCAAGTCGGAGATTTTGATGGATTTTTCGATGGCTTTAATCATGCTCGTATCAAACGGCTGGATGGCGATGGTGCGGGCATCCGGGGTTGATATGGTGGCGAGCTGATTGAGTGGGAGCATATCGTCGTATGCTTCGACTTGCATGTTTTCGACCAGCGAAATAGAGGCACGCCCAGTGCGGATGCTAATCAGCGTGTGGCGCAGTGCCTCGGCTGTTTTTTTCATGCGGCCTTCGGCTTCACGGAGTACATCATTAACCATGGTGTTTACTTCCCCTTACTAACCAGCGTACCAACATGCTCACCCAATACGATGCGGCGAATAGTCCCGGCTTCGCTAGGATTAAAGACGATAATCGGGATATTGTTGTCCATACAAAACGTCAACGCAGTGCTGTCCATGACGGCCAGCCCTTGGCGTAGGGCATCCATGTAGGTGAGATGGTCATAGCGAGTGGCGGTGGCATCGCGGCGAGGGTCCGCAGTATAGACCCCATCGACGCCGTTTTTGGCCATCAAGATGACTTCAGCGCCGACTTCGGCTGCGCGGAGCGCCGAGGCTGAGTCGGTACTAAAGTAGGGATTGCCGGTGCCCGCAGCGAGAATAATCGCGCGATGCTTCTCGAGGTGGCGGGTGGCTCGGCGGCGCAGGTATGGCTCAGTGACTTCATCCATTTTGATGGCGGTCATGGCGCGGGTATGCACCCCTTGGCGTTCGAGAGCATCTTGCAAGGCGAGGGCGTTGATAATCGTCGCCAACATCCCCATGTAGTGCGATTGGGCAGGATCCATGCCAAGCGAAATGGCTTTGGGGCCACCGCGCCAGATATTCCCCCCACCCACGACGATTGCCACCTGCACACCTAATTCGTGAATCGAGTGGATTTCTTTGGCGAAGTACTCGAGTACGTTTTGATCGATAGTCTGCTCGTGGTCGCCGGCTAATGCTTCGCCACTTAACTTGAGCAGAATGCGTTTGTACTTTGGTTTGGTCGTCATGGTGCATTACGCACAGCGTGGAGGTGATACTCACCTCCACGCTGTGGGCGTTTAGCCTCCGATTTCGTAGCGGGTAAAGCGGCGAATAATGATGTTTTCACGCAATTTGGCCACTGCAGATTGAACCATGTCTTCGATGGTTTGTGAAGGGTTACGGACGTAGGCCTGCTTGAGCAATACCACTTCTTCGTAGTGCTTGGCGGCGGTCAAGCCACTGGCTGCGACTTCTTCGTCCGAAACTTGCTCTGGGTTGATGTATTTGGGGTTGACGGCTGCCACATGCATGGCAATGTCTTTGGCGAGTTGGATGAATTCAGGGGTGCGGGCGACGAAGTCGGTTTCGCAGCTGAGTTCAATCATGGCAGCCATGCGGGCGCCATTGTGGACATAAATCTCGATGCGACCTTCTTTGGCGTCGCGATTTTTGACTTTGTCACTGACTTTCATGCCACGTTCGCGCAACAACTCGATGGCTTTGTTCATGTTGCCATCGGTTTGTGACAAAATGTCTTTGCATTCTTTGACGCCGGCACCGGTACGTTCACGTAATTCTTTGACCATCTGGGCGGAAATCTCTGTCACCGTAGTTCTCCTTATTTCTCGATAAAAACTATACCTAGCGTGATAGTGCGGGAGTGTAGTGCTTGTCACCACGCTCCCGCACCTGTGAGGGTTATGGATTATTCTTTGTCGGCAACCACATCGGCGCTTGCCGCATCCATCATGGCTGCTTGTGAAGTGCCATGGTCGCTCCGCAATGATTCGCGGCGATTTTGGCCTTCGATAGCGGCATCGGCGATCCGGCTGGTAATCAAGCGGATGCTCCGGATGGCGTCATCGTTACACGGCACGACATAATCGATGTTGTCGGGGTCACAATTGGTGTCGACCATGGCAACGATGGGGATACTGACCTTGAGGGCTTCGGCCAAAGCCAAGGTTTCTTTGTGGGGGTCAACAATGAAAATCGCACTTGGGACGCGATCCATGTTTTTGAGACCACTGAACACCTTGTTGAGCTTCTCGATTTCTTCGATACGCTTCTGGGCTTCGGCTTTGGTCAAACGACTGAAGTCACCACGATCGCGTTGGGCTTCGAGGTCGGCCATGTAGCGCAAGCGGCGGCGAATGGTCGAGAAATTGGTCAACGTACCACCCAACCAGCGTTGGATAATGTACAACTGATTCGAGCGGGTGGCTTCTTGTTGAATGGTCTCTTGGGCTTGCTTCTTGGTGCCCACAAAGAGAATCTTGCCACCGGCGGCGACGGTTTCGACCACATAGTTGTAGGCGCTGTTGAGGCCATCAACCGTTTGTTGCAGGTCGAGGACGTGGATACCGTTGCGGGCCCCAAAGATATAAGGCTTCATTTTGGGGTTCCAACGGCGGGTTTGGTGACCGAAGTGGGCGCCGGCTTCGAGCAGGGCGCGCAATGAGGCAATGCGACTAGTGTTGTCCGTCACGGGAGGCTCCTTTTTTGTTGATACGTTTGTTTACGTAACCGCCACTTCTGTCACGCTGGGTGAGACGCCATTGGCGCAGGATTCACCACAATCGAGAAGTGTGTGTCGTTTGCATACCGCAATTAGTATAGCATATGCACGTGGTGAGGGGCAAACGCAGGTTATTCTTCGCTGGTGGCTGATTGTGGGCGCTGGCGATAGCGGAAGTCGCAATGACTCGCTCCTTGCATGATGGTCTGGGTACGGGTTAGTGCAATATCCGCATTGAATCCTTCAATCAAGGCATAATCGCGATTGCACGACAATATGGCGCCTAATTCGGGAATGCCGAGGCTCTGATACAACTCGGCGTAGCGGCATTTGGTCACATTAAAGCCAAAGGCTTCCGGGGTGCGTTCGACGACGTCGATGCGCAACGCATCGTCTTTGGTCCAGTATTGTAGGGTGGATTCGAATTCGGCCAGGCCACAGCCGCCAAATTCGCTGGCCAAATTCCCCCCTTGTTGTTGTGCCATGGCGATGATGCTGTCGCGCACGGTGGCGATTACTTCGGTGCGGTCGAATTTTTCACACAGGGCAGTGATGATGGGTGCCAACATGCGGGCTTCGATTTCGCGGCGGGTGAGGATGCCAATTCGATTCAATGTATCAGGTGGGGTCATGTGGCTACTCCTTGGTAATGACGGTGCATAGAATTCACGGTATACTAACGCCAAGAATACGCATATGCGGAGACTGGATAATGCAAACAACCCCCGAACAACGAGTGAAGCGTGGCTGTAATTTTATTATACTCTTGACGGTGATTTTGGCAGCCATCAATGCCTCGGCCAATGGCATCAATAGCATTTATACCCAGATTTTTTTTGGTATATTTGTGCTCGCCATCATTGCCTGGATTGGTGTGCGCCGCACATAATATTACGTGAATATCACTTTATAAAAAAGGAGTTATGCCATGAGCAATCAACGTTTTTATCATATCGGCTTTGGGATTGATGATTTCGCAGGCCAACAGCCCAAAATGGCCTTGATTTCGGGTGATCCCGAGCGGGCGGCCATGATTGCCCAGACCTATCTGCAGGGCGCCCGGACGTTGTCAGACCACCGCGGATTGCATAGCTCGCTAGCGTTTTTGGGCAACGGCACGCCGGTAATTTCGGCCACGAGTGGTATGGGGGCACCGTCGTTGAGCATTGTGGTCAATGAATTGGTACAGGTGGGGATTACCACGATTATCCGGGTCGGCACGTGTGGCTCCATCCAACCCCACGTCATGCCCGGGCATGTGGTGGTATCGCAGGCGGCCTTGTGCCGGCAGGGAGCAGCGGCAGACATTGCGCCACTAGAGTTCCCGGCTGCAGCCGACCCCTATGTCACCATCGCGTTGATGAATGCGGCCAAGGCGCAGCAGATTCCGGCCCACATGGGGGTGACGGCGTCGGTGGATACGTTTTATGAGGGCCAAGAGCGCCATGCCTCGGCCAACCCCCATTTGTTGCGCACCCATATTGGTGCGACGGCCGAGTATCAACACCTGCGGATTGTGAATTACGAAATGGAAGCAGGCACGTTGTTCAAAATGGGCCTGGTGTACGGCTTTGCGGCCGGCTGTGTCTGTGCAGCGGTGGCTCAGCGTACCAGTGCCGAAACGATTGTGCTCGACCAAAAAGCCGAAGGGGTCGATCGGGCGATTCGCACGGCCATCGGGGCGTTGGAGTTATTGGCGAGCTAATTGGGCCATGTAGGTAGCGATGCCTTCGACATCGGTTGTTTCGTAGTTACTCAACACAATCACGGTAATGTCGTTGTCCGTAAAGTTGCCAAGGAAGGTGCGGATGCCACTAGCCATGCCGTCGTGATGCACGACGGGCATGTTGCCGAGTGGATAGAGCATCACTCCCAGCCCGTAGCGTTTGACTTGAGGTGTACGCATCATCGCCAAAGTTTCGGCACGGAGCATGCGTCCTTCGGCGAGTGCGCGGTCCCAGCGAAACAAATCATCGACAGTCGAATAGAGCGCACCGGCAGCATCGAGCGTCGATGCGTCAATCGCGGCAGCAGCGACCCCTCGTCGCAACCAGCCTTGGGCGAGGCTAGGGTCGTTGCCGTTGCGACTATGATCGTAGCCGGTGTCGTTGAGCCCCAACGGCGCGGTGATTTCGTTGCGCAATAAATCGGCATACGGTGTGCCAGTGACGTATTCGAGGATGGCACCGAGTAATATATACCCCGAATTGGAATAGCGAAATGCACTGCCTGGCGAAAACTGCAAGGGATTGCTGCGAAAGCGTGCGATTAGTTCTTCACGGGTAGTGGGATTGGCTTGGGTCGCATCAAAACTACGAAACTCAGTGTAATCGGGAATGCCAGACGAGTGTGCCAACAAGTGGCGAATCGTGACCTGCCCCCAATCCGGTGGGCAGGCTTCGATGTAATTGCAGATGCCGTCGTCGATATTGAGGCGCCCTTGCTCGTGTAGGCGTAGCACCAAGGTGGCAGTGAATTGTTTGGATAGGGATGCGATTCGGAAGCGGGTGGTGGCGGTGATACGCGTCGTATTATTGGCCATGCCATAGCCGTGGCGGAGCAGGATTTGGCCCCGCCGGGCCACCAGCACACTGCCACTAAACAACCCCGCATCGACGAGGTTGCGCATGTGTTGGCCAAACACGGTGTCGTCGCCAATCGATCCGACCTCGATGGGGTCGAGGACGGGGGCAGGGGCGGCCTCAGTGAGTGGTTGCATGGCAATCGCCGTGGGCGTAATCACCGGTTGGAAAAACCCCGTGGTGCCATCAGGCGTAACGGTGGGCAACTGCGGGATGCCATCATTGCTGTCACTACCGGTATTGCTGCCGTTGTTGATGAAGAGCGGTTGCGCACTACAACTGCTACAAACAATAGCGCAACTGAGCAATATTAACAGGGTGCGCATGCGTGTGTGGTATCGCTATGCGTGCGGATTTGGCTACGGTATACGTCGAGCACATCACAGCCAATATTGCTCCAACCATAGCGTTGTGCGCGTTCACGCGCTGCCAATCCTAGTGTATGGGCAAAATGAGCGTTACTGAGGACGCGGGCTAAATTGGTGGCTAGGGCTGGGGCATCATCGGGCACGGTGAGTAACCCATTGATGCCATCGTCGATGATGGTGGCTGGTCCGCCGGCGCTGGTGGCAATCACGGGACGCCCACTCGCCAAGGCTTCGAGGGCGGCCATGCCAAATGATTCGTAGTGTGATGGCATGGTGACCACATCGGCAGCGGCGTGATAGAGCGAAAGTTGGCTTTGGGGACGGGCGCCAATGAATTTGATGGCATGGCGGATGCCTAATTCGGTGCGAATTTGGTCGAGGCGGCGTTGCTCGCTGTTCCACAATTCGGGTTGTTCATCACTGGCACCCCCAATCACTACTGCGGTAGTATCGACGAGGTGTGGATAGTGTTGGCGTACGAGCGCAACGGCACGAATCAGGGCATCGATGCCTTTGAGGGGCTCGATGCGGCCAATCAGCAACACGAGTGGCGTCGGTTGGGCGGGGAGCCCCAAGGCGGCGCGGGCTTCGGCCATATCGTGGGGGTGAAAACGTTTGAGGTCCACGCCACACGGGATGATTTTGATGCGATCGGGGGTGGCTTCGTAATGCCAGACCATTTGTTGGAGATCAAGTGGGGTGGCAGCCACGACGACATCGGCTTCGCGCATCAGGCGCCCTTCGAGGGCGATGCGCTGGCCGGTTTCGCGCTCTTCGTCGCTACGAGCCACGTGGTTTTTCATGGCACCGAGGGTATGGAACATATGCACCAACGGGATGCCCCACGCCTCACGGAGCGTCAGCCCCATAATCCCTGATACAAAGTAGTGGCTGTGGATAATATCGTAGTTGTAGTGGTGCAACTGGGCGTAATCTTGCATCCCAGCCACGAATTCTGCTTGGTGGTCAAGGATGAGATTTTTGTCATATGGCGCTTCAGGTCCCGCAGGTAATGTCACGAGGGTGACATTGCGTTCGACGGCGATAATCCGCGCTGACTGGGGGTCTTGACTGCGGGTGAATATATCAACAATGATGCCACGACGGCCAAGCTCGCGACTTAATTCACGGACGTAGACATTCATGCCGCCGGCTTCTTTGCCACCGAGTCCGGCTAATGGGCTGGTATGGACACTCAACATCGCAACGCGCATCTTTTTCTCCCGTGCATCGCTGTCGTTTTATATACTTACTCGTACGCAGAAGTGCCCTAAACAGATGTAAACCCGATAGCCAATGATTCACGATTGTGGCACTGAATTGACGGTTGCCAAGACAAAAATAACTACGAGTAGTATAAAACAGATTCCTGATAATCCTATGAGGATAATTCGTTGCCAATCAAGAAATTGACGATTGGGGGGCAGGATTCGTTCAAATCCAAACACGGCCCAGCGGTATTGGGTTGGCTCAGTCGTAGTGGTAGGCTGGAGCCAAGTGCCGGTTTCACCCAAATCAAAGACAAATTCACTGACCGGAATCACGGCGATTGTTAATTCGCTGAGGACGACCCGGCTATCGCTGTTTTGGTAGGCAGTCATTTGGGCAATCAGGTGCTCGACTTTGGGCAGTAATTTCCATTCGGGGCGGATACCGTGGTGTTCTTGCAGGCGGTAGACGGTGCGTGGTGTACAGTATTGGCTAATCCACTGCTGTTCGGCATAATTGGTGTCATCTTGGGCGGTGAATTGGGTCGGTTGACGGCGCCAATCCATGCGTTGTTGTTGGTAGAGTTGACCGTTGCCGCGGCATTCCCTACAGGTGATGTAGGTTTTGCCTTGACAGCGGGTGCAGATTGGCGTCGGTGCATTATCGTTATCACTGGCCGTGGGGCGCGGGAGTGGTTGTCCGTGACAACTAGGGCAGATTTGTTGGCCGTGTTGGCAGTGGGGACAGTCGATTTGGCGCAGACTGCCAGGCACAATGACTTGCCCGGCACTGGATGCGGCAGTGATTTGGGCAGTTGGTAAGCTGATTTGCCAACGATCTGTATTGAGTGGTGGTGATACATCACTGTACGCTTCGTCACGCTCGATGCGGGTAATCAGCGTGGGTGGGAGCCGCGTTTCGATGACGACCTGCAAGGTGTAATGGTAAACTGTCCGGTTTTGAATCGATTTGATGTTGGCGAGGCGCCCGAGGAGTTGACGGCGCCAATAGCCTTGTTTGCCCCATTCGGTCAATACGGTAGCGATGACATCAGGCGTACCGGTTTGTTGGCCAAATGCAATGCTCTCGGTGAGGGCATCGTGGTCGATGTCGATGGCCAAGGCCGATTCGACGGGGTGTAGTGGGGTATTGCTGGTACTATTTGGCGTATTTGTCGCCGGGGTAATGACAGTTTGGGCCGTATGTTTGGCGATGATTTTGGCGATATCAGTCATTGCCGCCGTGGCAGTCTGGTAGCGTTGGGTGGGAGTTTGGGCGAGTAATTTGGCAAACACATCGTCGAGTTCGACGGGCAAGCCATCGCCACTGCGCGATTTGAGGGTAGGGACGGGATCACTACTCTCTGCGTCCCAGGGCAGATTACCGGTGAGTACTTCAAACAGCACCACCCCCATGCTAAACAAATCAGAATGGTAGGTAGCGTTGAGGGGCGCGTGTACTTGTTCGGGCGCTATATAGCCAGGGGTGCCGATGGTCGTGGGGCTGATGGTGCTCGTCGTCGTTCCCAGCTCACGAGTCACCCCAAAATCAATCAAGGCGGTACGTCCCGTGTCGCGGTCAATCAAAATATTGCTGGGGGTGACGTCGCGATGGATGACCCCTTGGCTATGGATGTAATCGAGGGCCGCGGCAAGGGCATTGGCAATGCGCAGGCTTTGTTCGATGCCGAGGCGGCGGTGGGCGGTGAGGAGTTGGCGCACCGACACCCCCGGCACATAATCCATGATGGTGTAATGGAACGGGTAGAGATAGCCGTGGTCGTAGACGCGTGGGATGGCCACATGATCGAGGCGATTCATGAGCAGCGCTTCGCGACTAAATAATTCGACTTCGTGTGGCACACTGGTATTGGTTAATTTGACGGCAAACAGGCGGTGCGTAAAAGTACGATGGCGCGCCAGCCAAATGCGCGCCGTCGCCCCGCGCCCGATTTGGCGTTCGAGTTGATAATTCCCAATCCGTTGTGGCACAGGTGCTTGGGTCACCGCAATACTCCACAGACCGGCACCCCAGGGGTGGTGGTGCGGATACGATAAACGGAGGTGCGGGCGGTGATGTAGAGCGTCTGCAAATCGGCATCGCCCCAGGCTAAATTGGCGGGTAATTCGGGCATGGCAATGATGCCAATCAATGCACCACTGGGCTCAAATACCCAGATACCGGTGGCACCGGCGACGTACAAGCGCCCGGCTTGGTCGACCTTCATGCCATCGGGTGAGCCAGGCTGGGGATGGTCCATGTCAAACGGCGTGCGGCTATTGCTGAGCGTACCGTCACTGGCTACATCAAATGCCCGCACATGCCGGCGGCGTGAATCGCTGATATAGAGGGTTTTTTCATCGGGGGAAAAAGCCAGCCCATTGGGGCGGTCAAAATCAGTGCCTACCAGCACCATTTGGCCATCAGGATGAATGGCATAGACGCCATTGAGGGGCTGTTCGCGTTGCGATTCTTCGATGCCGTAGGGCGGGTCAGTAAAAAATATTACGCCGTCGGAGCGCACCACCACGTCGTTGGGGCTATTCAGCCGTTTGCCGTGGTAACTATCGACGATGGTATGGGGGTGACCGTAGATGTCGCTGCGGCTGACGCGGCGATTGCCGTGTTCACAGGCCACCACAAAGCCGTTGCGGTCACGGGTAAGCCCGTTGGAATTGCCACTGGGGTGGCGCCAGCGGCTGACGTGCCCATCGGGTTGCCATTGGTAGATGCAATCACCGGGGATATCCGAAAAGCGCAACACGCCATCACCCCAGACGGGACCTTCGGTAAACAAAAATCCGGTGGCAATGCGTTCGACATTACCGCCAGCAAAGAGCGTTTTGAGTTTCATTGGGCATCCTCGATCCAATTTAAGGTGCGGCTGACCGCTTTTTTCCAGAGGGCGTATTGTTGGTCTCGGGTGGGAGCGGGCATATTGGGGGTCCAGCGTTGGTCTTCGCGCCAGTAGCGTTGCACATCGCCAAAGTCCTGCCAAAAACCGACGGCGATGCCTGCGGCATAAGCCGCCCCGAGGGCGGTGGTTTCAGCAATCACGGGGCGAATCACAGGCACGCCGACCACGTCGCTTTGGAACTGCATCAGCAGATTGTTGGCGGTCATGCCGCCATCCACTTTGAGTTGCGTGAGGGTCACGCCACTGTCTTGTTCCATGGCGTCGAGCACTTCGCGGGTTTGCCAAGCGACCGCTTCGAGGGCGGCGCGGGCGATATGGGCTTTGGTGACATACCGTGTTAGTCCCACCATTACGCCACGGGCATCGCTGCGCCAGTAGGGCGCAAATAATCCCGAAAAGGCCGGCACTACAAACATGCCACCGTTGTCGGGCACACTGGCAGCCAAGGCTTCGACATCGCTACTTTTGGCGATGATGCCGAGGTTGTCACGTAGCCACTGCACCAAGGCGCCGGCGATGGCAATCGAGCCTTCGAGGGCGTAAACGGCCGGTTGATTGCCAAAGCGATAAGCCAAGGTAGTCAGTAAGCCGTGCTGGGAGGGGACGGCAGTGGTACCGGTATTGAGCAACATAAAACATCCGGTGCCGTAGGTGTTTTTGACATCGCCGGGCGTGATGCAGGCTTGGCCCACCATGGCGGCGTGTTGGTCGCCGAGGGCGCCGGCCACGGGCACGCCGGCTAGGATGCCGGTGGCGTGGCCATAGATGTCGCTAGACGAACAGATGCGGGGTAACATGGCGGCGGGGATCTGCATGGCGGCGAGGATATCGGCGTCCCACTCGAGGGTATGCAGGTTCATGAGCATGGTGCGGCCGGCGTTGGTGACATCGGTGATGTGGATGCCGCCGTTGACGCCACCGGTGAGATGCCAAATCAAAAAGGTATCGACGGTGCCAAACAGGGCGTCGCCACGCTGGGCGTCGTCACGCAGGCCGGTGATGTTGTCGAGCAGCCAACGGATTTTGGGACCCGAAAAGTAGGTGGCGAGGGGGAGTCCGGTTTGGGCGCGGAAGCGGTCGTTGCCGATAGCGCCGGCGAGTTCACGGCAGATGGCGGCGGTGCGCATATCTTGCCAGACGATGGCGTTGGCGTAGGGGCTGCCGGTGTGGCGATTCCAGACGATGGTAGTTTCGCGTTGGTTGGTAATGCCGATGGCGGCGATATCGGTGCGGCTGAGGTTGGCACTGGTGAAGGCTTCGCCGATGACTTGTTGGGTGCGTTGCCAGATTTCTTGGGGGTCATGCTCGACCCAGCCCGGTTGGGGGTAGATTTGGGTGTGTTCGTGTTGGGCCACGGCGATGACTTGGCTGGTCTGATCGAAAATCATACAGCGGGTGCTGGTGGTGCCTTGGTCTATGGCGAGGATATAGCGTGACATACGTCAACTCCACATACGATAGAACGCATCTCTGATGTATGCATTATATCGTACTGCGCCGGGCGTTGCGACGAGTTGCATCATATGCTAATTTGCCGCTTGACAAATTTTCCAAACCTGCGTATTATCTAGCTAGGATTCTTTTTGAAACAAAATGCCGTCTAGGCATAAAGGAGGTGGTGCTCATGGGTAGTAGTCACATGCGTATGGGTATCACCGTAAAGGTAACCCGCTAACGAGTTGCCGTACGGAGATACCCTCCCTCCATCCCACCGTCGACGGGGTCGATGGTGGGATATTTTTATCTCTTTTTGGCAGGGTACACACTGCGCTTGCACACGAAAAATCCCCTTCACCACACAGATGCACGGTGAAGGGGATCGAGGGAACGATTTAGGCTTTGGCTTCGCGGGTACGCACCAATTCGGGCTCGGCGGCATTAGCCGTCGCCACGACTTCACCACGGTTGACGGCTGCCAACCCGACCACGAGGTCGTCGGCAAGGCCGAGGATGATGGCGCCACCGATGAGTTTGATGTCGCTGACGCGGATGGCTTTGTCGAACATGTCGAGGCCGCTCACATCAACCACGATTTCGGTGGGCAAATTGCCGGGCAATGCGCGCACACGCAAGCTGGTGACATTGTTGAAAATAGCATCGCCACGCACAACCAACGGCGATACACCCTTCATGTGCACGGGCACATCGACTTCGACCGTCTCGCTCATGTCGACAGCATGGAAGTCGACGTGAATGATGGCACGGCTGACGGGGTGGCGTTGGAAGCTGTGGATAAAGGCGGCAATGGGTTCTTCGCCGGCGATGTTGAGGGTGACCAACGACGTTTTGCCGGCAGCCTTCATGACTGGGGCAAAGGCGCGGGCATCGGTTTGGATGGTGATGGGGGCCAAATGCTTGCCGTATACGGTGGCAGGCAATACGCCGGTTTTGCGCAAATTGTTGACTTTTTTGCCGATTACGGTGCGCTTGGTCAAATTGAGTTCGATAGCCATGTTGACAACTCCTCTTGTGTCAGTACCTTCGCATGTGCTGCTACGGGACAACCCCGGCACGAGGGTTAATTTTACCACAATTTGCACGCAATAGGAAATGCAGGATGACACCGCTCCTCATGCATCATGAATCCTGCGCCGACAGTAGTCGTACCACCTGCTCATTCACCGTCATGCGCCCCCCGCATTTTTTACCAAAAAGAATAACACGAAAAAAAGGCGACGTGATTTACGATTGATAGGGCTGGACCGCGAAGGCACCCAGCAATGGTTGCATATGTTTAAGGTTGTGGGTATAGAGCGGGATTTGCAAGCGGTATGCCACGGCGGCGATGAGACAATCGTTGTAGCCGATATGATGGCTGAATTGAAAGCGCTTAAATTGGGTGATTGCCTAGTCTTGATCTGCTTCGGTATGATGACAGAGCTGAAATTGATTGATCGAATAGATTAATTGCTCACGCTGTTGCTTATTGGCTGCACCAACGATTACTTCAAACCATGTAATTGGTGTGAATGCATAGTAATCCGCTACATTGATATAGGCGAGTGCTGGCGGATACTTTCGAATGATGTGAATAATTACCGTTGTATCAAGGATTGCGTTTATCATAGGTCAACTCATGTTGTGCATCATATTCGGCTACCCGTGCGTCGACGAGGGCCTGGCGTTTGGCACGTTGTGCGTTGACCCACGCCACTGGATCATCGATATGATCATCGATCAACTGAATTGGTGGCATTGATTCGATGAGTGCGACAATTTCCGCTCCGGTTTTCCATTGGGGTTGGTCACTTGCATAATCTGGCGTGGCATCGTGCAACAGGCGCGCGAGGAGCGTGGCCCGTTGGTCGGGTGGCAACGCATTTACTTGGGCATAGAGTTCATCAATAGTAGTCATCATTTGTTCCTAACCAACGCAACGATGGATGTATGCTGAGTATAAATGAAAACACGAAAAATGTAAATAGTTTAGACTACGTCATCACGGCAAATCCGGCGCTTTGTGGGGTGCCACCCGCAGGGTGCCGTCGGCGGTGCAGGTCACCAGTCCTGGGGGACCACCTCTGACCTTGCGCACGCCACTACGCCGGCAATAGTCGATATCGACGGCTAATTCGTTGCGTGATTTGCTGTGATAGGCGGCGAGGGCTGCTGCTTGGCGCATCACGTCGGGCGGCACTGGGCGGCCTTGGGTTTTGATGATGACGTGGCCGCCAGGCATACCTCGGGCATGCATCCAGATGTCTTGGGATTCGCCGATTGTAAAGGTCACCAGCTGGTTTTGGTAGGCGTTGCGCCCACAATAGACGATGAAATTGTCGAAACTATACCGCAACGGTGGCAACGGTTTGACGCGGGCTTGGCGGGGTACATCGGCGGCGCGCACCCAGCCGGCATTGAGGGCGTCACGAGCCACCGACTCGATGGCTTCGAAGCTTTCGGCCAAATCGAGGAAGGTCAACGTCTCGTCGATGCCGGCCAGTTCGTCCGTGGCTTTTTGGATGCGTTCGGGCAAGCCGGCCAGCGCTGATTTGGCCTTGTCGTACTGCTTGAAGCGCTCTTGGGCTTGGAGCGACGGGGGCACGTGGGGTGTCAGGCTAATCGTTTGCCCTTCGACGACTAGGCTACTCATGCTAGGGGTAATGTCATGGATGTAGGCATAGATCATCTGGCCTTCCCAGCGCAGTTGTTCGAGCGCTTCGGCCTTGGTCATTTCTTGGTTGAGGGCGTTGTATTGGCGCATCACCCGTTCGCGGTGGTCGTTGATGCGCTGGGCCAAGGCATCGCGGCGCCGGCGGTAATCACCCAAGGCTTCGCGAGAGGCCACATAGGCGATGATGGCGTCACTGACGCTGGCGATTTGTTTGAAGTGACCTTTGTGGGTCAGTTGATAGGCCGCAAAAAACTGGGGCACGCCATATTCGTCGTGAATAATCGACGGCTGCGCCGGGGCCGCAAACAGGGCGGCTAGCTGTGCCATACTCTGGGCGGGGTCGTCGTCGCCGCGAAAGACCGCTTCGCGGGCCATTTGCGGTGACACCCCCCGGTAAGTGCTGACGATGGCCTTGGCGAGGTTGGGTTCGTGGGCTAGGGTGACCAACAGTGGCGTGGCATCGCCCGAGCGGGGATCGGCTTTGTCGGGGACAGGGGGGATGGTGTAGGGGTGTTGCGGGAGTGCGACTCGCCGGCTCATTTGGGCGGTGACCCGTTTGACGCATTCGATGACGGTGCCGTGCTCATCGACGAGGAATATATTGCTCCGTTGATCCATGATTTCGATGATGAGTTTGACGATGACTAGTTCGGTGACTGGTTCGTCGGGGTTGCGTGGTTCGAGTGGTTTGGCTATACTAAGCGATATGATGCGTTCTAAGTCAGGTTGCGCTACGGCGATTACACGGCCCCCTTCGACATATTTGCGCAAAAGGAGCAACAACGGCGTGGCTTGATCAACCCCACGGGGGATGCGTTGGCTGTGCAGGGCGAGGCGAGCGAGTTTGGGGTGAGCAGACAGCAACAGCCAGCGGCGCTGGCGTTGGTGGTAGAGCTCGAGCGCAAGGCTCAAGGGTGAAGCGATGACGCTATCTTGAATTTTGGCGCCAACAAAAGCTTGGAGCTCGTGGCACAGGGCCGTTACGGCCAATGTATCGATTGTCATAGCTGTTAGTATACCAATATGATGACACACGACAACGAATTGAATCCGCTCTTGCGTGGTGCGCACCCACAACCGCTGATGCTGGTCATCTCGGGGCCATCAGGGGTGGGCAAAGATGCCTTGCTGGCCCGCTTGCGCGAGTGCGACGAAGCATTCCAATTCGTGGTGACGGCGACCAGCCGGCCACCACGCCCCAATGAAGTCGACGGCGTCGACTATTTTTTCTATGATACCGCAGGATTTGAGGCCTTGATTGCCCAAAACGAACTGGTCGAGTGGGCCGAGGTCTATGGCCACTACAAAGGCATCCCCAAGCAGAGTATCCGTTCGGGGCTTGATTCGGGCCACAACGTGATTTTGCGCATCGACGTGCAAGGGGCGGCCACACTCAAGCGCTTGGTGCCTGGTGCGATTCAGGTCTTTTTGGCACCGGGTAGTATGGATGAACTCAAACAGCGTTTGTTGGGGCGGGGCACCGAATCGCCCGAACAATTTGCGCGCCGGCTGACCCATGCCGAACGCGAAATGGCCCAAGTAGGGGCGTTTGATTATGTGGTGTTTAACCGAGCCGAACGCCTCGATGACGCGGTTGCGCAAATTCAGGCTATTATAAAGGCAGAACAACAACGCGTCCGCCCCCGGCGTATCGCGCTGTAAACAACGAAAGTGAGTCTCGTGATGCTCAATATGCACCAACGCCTACAAAGCGACATGAAAGACGCCATGCGGGCCCGCGACCAGTTGCGGGTCGATACGTTGCGAATGGCGATGAATGCCATCAAAAGCAGTTTTGATAATCAAAAAAAACAAGCCTATGATGCCGCCGGTGGGGAATCGAATATGGCTGCGAGTACCGCTGCTGTGGCTGCCGTGGCGCTGAGCGAAGCACAGATGATCGACATCATCATCAAAGAAGTCAAACGCCGCCGTGAATCGGTCGACATGTACCGCAAAGGCAATCGCCCAGAGCTAGCCGAAAAAGAAGAAAAAGAAGTGGTCATCCTCAAAGCCTACTTGCCCCGCATGTTGAGTGCCGATGAGCTCCGCCCCCAGATTGCGGCCATCATCGCCCAAGCGGGCGCCAAAGGGGCAGCCGACATGAACAAAGTCATGCCGGTGGTGATGCAACAATTCAAAGGCCGTGCCGATGGCCGCATCCTCAATCAAGTCGTGCGCGAGTTGTTGAGTTAACCATGAAATTGCCAACACTGTCCTCAATGACCCCGTTTATTGTCCCTACACAACGTTTGTTGTGGGGGGCAGCGGGTGTACTTGCGCTCTCTTTTTGGGCAGTGTTTAATATCCAACCGGCGTCAGTGCAAGGGATTGTGGTGGGCAGTCCTAGCCCAGTAAGTGTGCAAGCACCCCGCCAAGTGACCTTTGTCAGTGATGTCTTGACTACCCAAGCCCAAGCCACCGCTGCTGCTGACCCCGAACTTATCCAGGCCACGATTGATCCCTATTTGTTGCTCAATCAACGGGTGCAACTCGTGAATTTGCTCGATAACATCGAAAAAATCCGCACCAATGGCGAATCGTGGAAAAATCGTATGCAAAAGCTTGATGACCTCGATTCCACCCTCGATGTTGAACTGATTTCGCGCCAAACTGCCCAACAACTAGCTGACTTGAGTGTGGCTGATTGGGAAAAACTACGGACTCAGATTCTGGTAATCTATGACCGTTCGCTCAATGATGTGGGCAATCGCATCGATGTGCGCTCGATGCAGTTGCTGACGGAATCGATTATCCCGTCGTATATCAGTGCCACTACGCCTGCCACCCGCGGCGCCTTGATTTTGCGCTTTATCACGCCATTCATTCAAATCAATGTGGCAGTCGATGATGCTCGTACCCAGCAAGCCCAAACCGCTGCCTTGGCCAAAGTTGCACCCGTCACGGTGGCGATCCAACAAGGCGAAAACATCGTGCGGGCCGGTGATGTGGTCACCCCCGTCATCCTCGAAAAACTGACTGCCCTCGGGGTATTGACGATGCGGGTCACGTGGTATGAAATCATTGGTCAGATATTGATGGCGAGTGTATTGGCGATTGTGTTCGCGGCCAGTTTGTGGCATGTCGACCGCAACGCTGCCACCCGCGCCACCGAGCTATGGGCGCTAGTGGTACTGATGGTGGTGGCGGTAATCTTGACCCGGATTGGGGCTGGTGTCGCTCCTATGTTGGTGGCCGCCTCACCCCTCGTGATGGCGGCTTTGCTTGTATCGACGTTTTATGGGTTGCGGAGCGCCATGCTTGTCACGATTACCGTCGGATTTGCGGTGTTTTTGATTGGGCGAGGGTCATTGTCACTCGGATTACCACCCTTTATCGCTGCCATTGTGGGGAGCATTATGACCCGCCGGGTCGATCGCTCGTTGGCATTTGTGGTGGCTGGGGTGGTGGCCATGCTTAGCAGTATGGCCACGGCGCTCGGGGTGTTGTTGATGATTGAGCATCAAACCGACTGGAATGCGATTTGGCCGTTGTTGTCGATTAGTGGCGGTGGCGCCTTGTTGTCGGCGTTGTTGGCGCTCAGTCTGTGTGGGATTTTTGGCACACTGGCCGGCATGGTGTCTGGTCTGCAATTACTCGAACTCGCCCACCCGGCCCAACCGCTGTTGCAACGCTTGGTGCGTGAAGCTCCCGGTACCTATTATCATAGTATTGCGGTGGGGAATTTGGCCGAAAGTGCCGCCGAAGCTATCAACGCCGATGGCTTGTTGCTCCGGGTGGCATCGTATTATCATGATATTGGCAAAGTCGAGCATCCCTTTTATTTCACTGATAATCAAAGCGATGGTGTCAATCTGCACGATAGTTTGCCACCCCACAAAAGTGCCCAAATTATCATCGATCATGTGCGCAATGGTATCGTGATGGCGCGGGCTGCCCACTTGCCGGTCAAACTGATTGACTTTATTGCCACCCACCATGGCACGTCTGTGGTGCGCTATTTTTATCACAAAGCACTCGAAGCGGATGCGACTACTGATATCGCCGATTTCACCTATCCGGGTCCTATTCCCACCTCGCGCGAGCAGGTGATTATGATGCTGGCAGATAGTGTCGAAGCGACGGTGCGCTCCAAAGTACAGAGCGGTGCAGTCGCCTCCAAAATCGGCGCAGGTCAAACCATCGATGCCTTGGTGACGTCAATCATCGATGAGCGCATCCAAAATGGGCAACTGGCCGATGCCCAAGTGACATTTGATGACATAACGCGCATTCGTGAGGCATTTATTGCGACCCTCAAAGGAATTTATCACCCTCGCGTTGATTATTCGCCCGCCAAAAAACCTGTCGGTGAACCCGTTGTAGAACCACAAGGACATATATGAGCAATGCGATTGTTGATGTACAAACAGCAGACGAATTAGTAGGTGTGGTGCTTGACGAGGCCTTGGTTGAGCGGGCGGTGCGGGCGACCTTGACGCACCAACAAACCAAAGGTGCCATCGAAGTAACGGTCTATGTGACCACCGCCGAAGAAATCCATCAATACAACCGTGATTACCGCAAAATCGACAGCCAAACCGACGTCTTGTCGTTTGCTGATGACGACAGCGACCCCCGCTTTGTGTTGCCTCCCGGTATGCCTCGGTATTTGGGCGACATTGCGATTTCGTGGCCGCATGTGCAACGCCAAGCGGCGGAATACGAGCATAGCGAAGCGCGGGAATTGGCGTTTTTGACGGTGCATGGGATGTTGCACTTGCTGGGCTTCGACCACGAACGGAGTCCCGAAGAAGACGCAGTGATGCGCCAACATCAAGATGCAATCATGGAAATATTACAATTACCCCGAGCATAAACGTATGACACCACCACTTCCCCCACGCAATATTACTTTGCCGCAATCATTTGGGTACGCTATCCGTGGGATTTGGTTGGTAGCCCGCAGCGAGCGCAATTTCCAACTGCATTTGCTGGCAATTGTGGTCGTCATTCCCTTGGCGATTTTTGTGGATTGTAGTGCCCTAGACTGGGCGATATTGTGCTTGGCGATGGGACTAGTGCTGGTGGCCGAGAGCCTCAATACCGCCATCGAAACCGTGGTCGATTTGGTCAGCCCCGAATATCATCCCTTGGCTGGTCGTGCCAAAGACATCGCCGCTGGTGGCGTGTTGTTGGCAGCACTGACAGCGGTGGCGGTGGCGGGTTGGATTTTGTTGATTCCGCTCTATTATCAATGGATGAAATGATGAAAATATTAGCCTTGACCCCGTATGCCCCGTGGCCGCCCTATGGTGGTGGCACGATGCGGATTTATCAACTGCTCCGCGGTATCGCGCATATCCATAGCGTGACCTGCTTGACGTTTGTCACCAATATTACCGATCAAGCCGCCGTACAGGCCCAAGTTGCACCGGTGACGGTGATTGGCGTGGCCGGACCTGCCACGCGCAATCTACGCCAGCGCGCCGTCCAAACCTTGACAGACCCTTTGCCTGACATGGCGTTACGCAATGTGGATGTGAGTTATCGCCAGCAACTCGAGGTATTGTTGCAACAACGCTATTTCGATGTGGTGATTGCCTTTAGTATCGAGATGGCGCCCTACTTGGCGATGGCTAAAACATACGGAATTCCCACCTTGTTTGATGAATTCAATGCCGAATTTGTGATTCAGCAACGAGCAGCCATGACCGATGCGGCTAATCCGTTGCGCTGGCATGGGGCGCTCTATTCGCTGATTCAATGGCAAAAGTTGAAGTATTTTGAAAAAAACATGCTGGCGACGGTGAATGGGGTCACGGCGGTATCGACGGGTGATGCCCAGACGCTGTCCCAGTTAGTGCCGACGGTGAAGCCATATGTGGTTCCCAATGGCGTCGATACCAGTTATTTTGACCGCCGCCGCGTGGTACCACACCCATTTGTACGCCCTACATTGGTCTTTAGTGGTACGTTGGATTATCGTCCCAACATTGATGCCTTGCGGTGGTTTGTGGCGCAGGTATTGCCATTGGTGCGCAAGGCGGTTCCTGACGTGGTGTTGGTGGCGGTAGGGCGGCGGCCAGCACCGGTATTGCTGGCCTTACAGGCTGCCGGCGAGGTATCGTTGACGGGGGAAGTCCCCGACACGCGGGCCTATTTGTGTGGCGCCCATGCCTATGTGGTGCCGATGCGGATTGGTGGTGGCGTGCGCCTCAAGGTACTCGAAGCGATGGCACTCGAGGTGCCAATAGTGAGTACCAGCCTCGGCGTCGAAGGCATCGATGGGCTCAATCCAACCCACTGTCGTGTGGCTGACACCCCAGCCGCGATGGCGGCTGCAATTGTCGAGACGTTGGCGAACCCCCCGGTGACCAAGCCTACCCGTGATTTTGTGGTGGCCAACTATGATTGGCGCGTGATTGTGCCACGTTTCTTGCAGGCAATCGCAAATACTGCAATCGTAAACTAAATGTATACGGTATAATTGTATATATTTCCTACATGTGCCTGCTAATAATGCAAACAGAGAGTAATAACCATGAATGATGCGCGTATGCAAATGCTTGAACGCATATCCGAAGACGAATCATTGGTTGGTGACCTCGAAGGAGATCAAGCAACCCAGTTACGCCAGTGGGCGGCTACTACCGCAGAAGCGATTGCGCAACGGGAAGACCTCGACGACCACGCAGTGGCTGCCCAACTCAATGCGATTCGCACGGCAGCACGGATAACGGCCGCCAATGGGGGCGACATTACGCAAGCGCCCGCAAATTTTGCCCAAGTATTACGCGCCTCTGACCGTACCATGGCTATTCGTACCACGCCGCTCCGTCCGATTCAACCACCTCCGCCTCCTAGTTTGTGGCAACGTTTCATGTCGTTTTGGCGTAAAGAGAACAAATAATGAACAAGAATAATCTGCCAAAGGATTGGCGTGTCTTGCTGTTGATTGCGGTGGTGTTGTTGATTGCGTTGTTCTTCCAACAACAAATCAACCCCACCAGCACACCGGATAGTAGCGATTCTGTGCCTACTGTCGAAGAGAACCCTACCGAGCCCGATCCGACTGGGCCCAATCCGAGCGATCCATCTGCCCCGATTGTGGCCATCGACGGGGTGACGTTGTACTCAACGACGCCATCACTGATCTACCCTGATGTGGCAGCCAACCGTAAGCAACCACCGATGTACAAAGCCTTTTTGGCAGACTTGGCAGCCGCCAAATCGACTATCGACATTGCGGTGTTCGATATCGATTTACCCGAGTTGCGTGATGCGCTACTCACTGCCGATAAACGGGGTGTGACGGTGCGCGTGGCCTACGACGATACCAATCTCACCGATGCCCGGGTGGCACAGGTGATTGGTGCCCTACAAGACGCCAATATTGCCGTGATTGCCGATGAACGTGAACCCTTTATGCACGAAAAAATCGCCGCCATCGATGACACCATTGTCTGGACTGGCTCGTGGAATATGACATTCAATGATACCTATCGCAACAACAATAGCATGTTGCGGTTTGTCAATAGCACGATGGCGGCCATGTACCACCAAGAAGTTGACCAGCTGATCGGTGGCACGTTTGGAGTGGGCAAAGTCAGTCATGCACCCTACCCCACCATCGACTTGCCCGATGGTGATTTGACCTTTTTCTTTTCACCCGTTGACGACATCAACAAATATGTGGTAGCAGCGATTAAGGCTGCCAAAAAGAACGTGCGTTTTATGGCTTTTTCGTATACGGACAAGGCGATTAGCCAAGCCATGATTGCTGCCCACAAACGTAAGCTCTTTGTGCAAGGGGTAATGGAAAACCAAAACGTCAAAGGTACCGGTTCGGCATGGCCGGCCCTCGAATCTGCTGGCGTCGATATTTTGAAAGACGGTAATTGTTATATCATGCACCACAAAACAATCATCATCGATGATGCAGTGGTAATTACGGGCTCGTACAACTTCACCAAAAGTGCTGAACAGAGTAACGACGAGAATTTGCTCATCATCAATAGTCCGAGCCTCGCTGCGCAGATGATTGCAGAGTATAAATTGGTACGTGCGCAAGCAGAACAGCCAACCCAGTGCGGCAAATAGTCACCCGCACTACACAGAAAACAGAGGCGCCTGAATGACACGGTTGACACAAGTATTGGCGGTGGGAGTGGTGGTGTTGGCTGTTGTTGCGGTGGCACTCGGGCAATCGGCTGCGTTTGTGATGGGTGCGCTCCAAGGGGTGACCGAGTTTTTGCCGGTTTCGTCATCTGCTCATTTGATTTTGTTGCCATGGTTGTTTGGCTGGCAAGACCCGCTACTCAATTCGTTGACCTTTGATGTGGCCTTACATGTGGGCACATTGGTGGCAGTGGTGGCCTACTTCTGGGCCGACTGGATGGCGTTGCTCAAGGCAGTACCCCAACTCGCCCGCCCGCAACAATCGCAACCAGCTATGATGGTGTGGGCGGTGGTGATTGCCACGATCCCGGCCGCAATTGCGGGGATTTTGTTTCAAGACCCAATCGAAGCCTATTTGCGTTCGCCGTTGCAAATCGCCGTGGTATTGGCGGTGATGGGGGTGGTGATTGCGTTTATCGATCGGCGTAGTGCTGTCACCCGTGAATTGACGTCACTCACCTGGCGTGATGCCGTCTGGATTGGTCTGGCGCAGACCTTGGCATTGATGCCGGGTGTATCACGCTCGGGGGCGACCATGAGTGCGGGGCGGGCGTTGCAATTCGATCGTGCGGCTGCCGCCCGGTTTTCGTTTTTGTTGAGCATGCCGATTACCTTGGCAGCCGTGGTCATGAAACTCACAGATTTATTGGCAGTGAGTGGCAACGACGTCGTGGCTGTGGCGATTGGCATCGTGACGTCGGCAGTGGTGGGCTGGCTGGTGATTGATTTGATGCTCCAGTGGATCCGCCGGATTGGCTTCGGCTGGTTTGCCTACTATCGTATCGTGATGGCGTTGGTCGTGATTGGCTTATGGTTTATTCGTGGTTAATGACACTCCGTGGTATACTCCATAATTAACTGAGTGTTAAACCCTACACATCGGATAATCAATTTGTTGCGTTATGCGCCGTAATTGATCTATCCGATGTGCAGTGTATGAGCATTGCACAACTGGAGTGGCAAAAGAGGTTGGGTATGCATACTGAATATACACGGGGAATTTTGCGCCAACGCCTCGCATCGTTAGGGTTGCGTGGTGTCGCACTTGACGCGGCTCTCGACGCGACGGTCGAAAGTGTCGACCCCGATGATTTGCGGGTGGTGGTGACTGGCCTTGGAGTGGCAGCCCCACTTGGTGTGGGCGTCGATTTGTTTTGGCAAAACATGCTAGCGGGCAAAAGTGGCGTCGGACCAGTAACGGTCTGCGACCCCGGTGATGCCGCAGTGCGGATTGCCGCCCAAGTGCCTGATTTCGACCCCCGTGAATTCATGGATGCCAAAGAAGCCCGCCGCATCTCACGGGCCAGCCAATTAGCGGTGGCGGCTGCCCGCATGGCCGTCGCCGATGCGCAGCTCGATATCAATGACAACAACCGCGACCGTATCGGCGCCATGATTGCCGACGGTTCTTCATCGGCCCTCGATACCGAACAAGCTGTCGAGACCATCGTTACCCGGGGCTCTGCCAAAGTAAATCCCTTTTATATCACTTTGTCGTTACCCAACATGCCGTCGTGTCAAGTATCGATTCAACTGGGCTTGACGGGCTACAACACCACTATCGCCACGGCTTGTGCTGCCAGCACCCAATCAATCGGCGAAGCGGTCAACGTGTTGTTGCGGGGCGATGCCGATGTGATATTGGCCGGTGGCAGCGAAGCGCCCATCGCGCGCTTGGGCTTGGCCAGCTTTGCCGCCGCCCGGACCTTGTCGATGCGCAACGATGAGCCACAGCGGGCCTCACGCCCCTTTGATGTCAATCGGGATGGCTTTGTGCTGGGTGAGGGTGCCGGTGTGCTCGTGCTCGAACGCCTGAGTCATGCCAAACGTCGTGGGGCCCGAATTGTGGCCGAGGTCATCGGCTATGGCTCGACGAGTGACGCCCATCATGTTACCTCACCACACCCCGAAGGACGGGGCGCCACGCGTGCCATGCAAATCGCCTTGAAGCATGCCCAATTACTGCCGGAACAGGTCGATCATATCAATGCCCATGCCACCAGCACCCATGTAGGCGACATCATCGAAACCGCCGCCATCAAGCAGGTGTTTGGGGCGCATGCCTACAACATCCCCATTACGGCATCCAAATCAATGATTGGCCATTTGACTGCCGCTGCTGGCGCCGTCGAAGCCGTCGCCACGGTATTGACCTTGCGCGATCAAATCATCCCCCCCACCATCAACCTCGAGCAACCCGACCCCTTGTGTGACCTCGATTATGTGCCCAATGTGGCGCGCTCGGCTCGGATGGAAGTGGCCTTGAGTAATTCGTTTGGTTTTGGTGGCATCAATGCCGTTATCGCCTTGCGGCGCTGGAAGTAACTATGCAGACAATTGGTCATGACGCATGGGGGATAGTGGGACATCATTGGGCGGTCGACATGCTCCGGCATGCCGTGGCTGCCCAACGCCCGGCCCACGCCTATTTGCTGAGTGGCCCGCGGCATGTCGGCAAAGCGTTGTTGGCGTTGCGCTTGGCGCAGACCCTCAACTGTGAGCAGGCCGGCGATGCCCCCTGTGACGATTGTCGTAGTTGCCGGCGGATTGCCAAAGGCAATTACCCCGACGTACGTATTGCCAGCCTCGCCAGCCAAGGCGCCACCCTCAAGGCTGAAGAAGCCGCCCGCCAACGCGATGTGCGCATCGAGACGGTGCGTACGTGGCTGGCAGACATTAACCTGCGCCCCTACGAAGGGCGCCGGCGCGTGTTTATCCTCGACGACGTCGAGCGCTTGAGCGAGGGTGCCGCCAATGCCATGCTCAAAGTACTCGAGGAACCACCCCCCTATGCCACGATTATTTTGATTGCGCATACTGCCGGCGATGTGATGGCGACGATTGTGTCGCGCTGTCAAGCCATCAAATTACGCCCTGTGGCCCGTGACGCCATCGCTCCGTGGCTGATGACGCAAGGGGTGAGCGAAAGCGATGCGGTGACCTATGCCGCTTGGAGCGAAGGTCTGCCCGGCCTCGCCCATCAATACGCCCACAATCCCGAAGCAGCCGGTCAGCTCCAAGCTCAACTCGACGAGTTGTTGTCGTTGTCACAGCGCCCACTAGTGGAATGTTTTAAGTGGGTCGAAGAGCAAGGCAAAGCCTTCCGGGGTGGCGAACAAGCCGCCGTCTACGACACGCTGTTGTTGTGGCAACGCTGGTGGCGCGATGTGCTGGTGGTGGCCGCCGGGGTGCCCGATGCCATCACGTGGGTCAATCGCCAAGCCGATGTGACCCGGGTGGCCCGTGGCACGGGGGTGGTGCCTGCCGCCGCATTTGTGCGGCGCTTGGTGTTGGCAGTGCGGCAATTACGCGAAAACGCCAATCCCCAATTGGTCTTTGAACAACTCATCCTCCAACTCCCCGACCGACAATAAATACGCGTTACTGTATACAATACCTACGCCAATCTAGGCGGCTCATTGGTTGTATGGCAGTGCATTGATGCGTCCAAGTGCCAAATACGAAGGATGAAATATAAAGTTGGCAGGAGGAAGTAACGGAGGTAGTCAATAAAAATCAGTAGCGATCATTTCATACTTCAGACTTCACGTTTCCTACGTCGTTGTACGGTTACCATCGCAACCGGCATGGAATGACGTGGAGGGAGTGTTTTAGCGTAGGTATTCTGTATATGGACAAGGCGTGTTACTGATTTTGTATAAAAAATGTGATAGGCGTCAAAAAAATACCGACGTATGCTATAATTGCGCCATATTTCCTTTTTGTGGGTATGAATAACGCATGAAAGAGGTGCATGTGACAAACGCATCTGCCGTTGTGCTGCAACAGGTCACCAAACGCTTCCAAAACGTGACTGCTGTTGATGCGATTGACCTCGACATCCGTGATGGTGAGTTTTTTTCGATGCTCGGCCCCTCTGGATGTGGCAAAACCACCACTCTGCGCATGATTGCCGGCTTTGAGTTCCCTAGCGCGGGTGTGATTTATCTCGACGGTGCGCAGGTGGAAAAAGTCCCGGCGCACTTGCGCAATGTCAACACGGTGTTTCAGTCGTATGCGCTCTTCCCCCATATGACCGTTGCGGAAAACATCGCCTTTGGGCTTGAAATGAAAAACGTGCCACGGGCCGACATCAAACCGCGGGTCGACGCCGCCTTGGCGATGGTGCAACTTGGTAATTATGGTGCACGTCGCCCCAAACAATTGTCGGGTGGCCAGCAACAGCGCGTCGCCTTGGCGCGGGCGCTGGTCAATCGCCCCAAAGTGTTGCTCCTCGACGAGCCACTCGGTGCCCTCGACCTCAAGCTCCGCAAAGAAATGCAAATCGAACTCAAACGCCTGCAACAAGAAGTAGGCATTACCTTTATCTATGTCACCCACGACCAAGAAGAAGCCTTGACCATGAGTGACCGGATTGCCGTGATGAATCAGGGCAAATTGCTCCAAGTCGGCTCCCCCACCGAAATCTATGAACGCCCCAGTAGTCGCTTTGTGGCCGACTTTATCGGCGAAGCCAACTTTATCGATGGCCACGTCACCGCTATCGGCGCGCCCTATTGCACTGTGCGTGCCAGTAACGGCCTCGAGCTCCAAGGGATGCTCCAAGGGTCGTCGAGCGTTGGTGCGGCAGTCACCATCGCCATCCGCCCCGAAAAGCTACGGCTGACGGTGCAAGCCCCCGAAAGCGTCTTTACGTTGGCGGCCAAAGTGGAACAAGTGGTCTATATCGGCAGCGATACCCGCTTGACCGTACGCCTCAGCGATACTATCACCCTCGATGTCTGGGAACAAAACAATCGCTCCACCCTTGACCGTGACGCCTATTGGCAACGGGGCGAACAAGGCTTTGTGACCTGGAATCCCGATAACGCCTTGATTTTGACGGCATAGGAGGTGGCGATGACTGTCGTAGCACCAGACGAAACACCCCTCGTCCAGCAACGCCAACAACGGTTGCGATTGTGGTTGTTGCTGGCGCCAGGCGCCTTGTGGCTGTTTTTCTTTTTTGTGTTGCCGTTACTGATTGTAATGCTCTACAGCTTTGCCACTCCAGGTCCTACCGGCAATGTGATTTGGAAATTCAATTTCAATAGCTATATCACGTTGATGGGCAAAGATCTCTACTTCAACGCCTACTATCGCTCGTTGTGGGTAGGATTGCAGACCACCGTCATTTGTTTGCTAATCGGCTACCCCTTGGCGTTGTATATGACTCTGGCTGAACCCAAGCAACGCAATTTATTGTTGTTTTTGGTGTTGATTCCCTTTTGGACAAACTTCTTGGTGCGTACCTATGCCTGGATGATTATTTTGAGCAACAATGGGCTCATCAATGAATTATTGCAGCTGCTGGGCTTTGCCAAACAGTTGCTCTACCCTAGCGCCGGCGCGGTGCTGGTGGGCTTGATTTATGGCAGTTTGCCCTTCATGGTGTTACCGTTGTATGCCTCACTGGCACGCTTTGATTTCACCTTGATGGAAGCAGGTGCCGATTTAGGCGCAGGGCGCTGGCGCAGTTTTTGGCGGATTATGTTCCCATTGACGGTGCCTGGCGTGGTGGCTGGCTCAGTGTTAGTGTTTATCCCTACGGTCGGGCAATTTGTGGTGTCAGATCTGCTGGGTGGCGCCAAAGTGGATATGTTGGGTAATTTGCTGCAACGTCTGTTTACCCGCTCCAATCCGCCTAATTGGCCGCTAGGGTCGGCGTTGGCGCTGGTCTTTATGTTTGTGTTGACGCTAATAGTGATTATCTACTTTCGCACCACCACGGAGGAAGATCGATGATCGATGTACCTGTGCCTGCCACTCGTCCACCCAGCGACAACCGCAGTACGCTGGGGCGCCGTTTGCTCGGGTTGCATACATGGCTGACCTATATTTTTTTGTATGCGCCGATTGTAATTCTGGTCTTGTTTTCGTTTACCACCGACACCTTTGGGGTACGCTGGACCGGCTTTACCCTCGATTGGTACTTGCGGCTCGCCCGTGACTCGCGCATGATTAACGCCACCGTCAATACGTTGTGGGTGGCCTTGGTCGCGACGATTATTTCGACGGTATGTGGCACGTTGTTGGCGTTAGCGATGGAGCGCTACCGCTTCCGCGGCCGCAACGGCATGGACGCCTTGCTCTATTTGCCGATCGTCATCCCTGAAATTGTGATGGCCTTGGCGTTGCTAGCCTTCTTTTCGTTTGCATTCGGCTTGCTCGAATCGCTGACCGGTATCAAATTACGCATGAATATTTGGACGGTTATTGTTTCGCACGTAGCGTTTTGTATTTCGTTTGTGGTGGTGGTGGTGCGGGCCAGCCTCAAAGGCTTTGATTTGCGCCTCGAAGAGGCTGGGGCTGATTTGGGTGCCAATCCCCAGACGATTTTTTGGCGGATTACCTTGCCCTTGATTATGCCAGGCGTGATTGGCGGGGCCTTGCTGGCCTTTACGTTGTCACTCGATGACTTCATTATCAGTTTCTTTACGGTGGGACCAGGCACCAACCTGCTCCCCGTCGAGGTCTATGGTCGGGTTAAACGGGCGATTACACCGTCGATTAATGCGATTTCGACTATCATGTTGCTGGTGTCGATGGGGTTAGTGTTTCTGTCGCAATTTGTGCAACGGCAACGGGACTAATCACAGTGTGGTGATTTAGGGATAGACGTTTTTATGGTTTTTTGATGAAAGGATTGGTTTGATGAAGCATTTGTTGCGTAGTATGGTATTGATGATGATGGTGTTGATGGTGGTGTCCTGTGGTAGTGCTCCCGCTCCCGTAGCGACTGATGCGACGACTGCCCCGGCAGCGTCGAGTGATGGTGTCGACAAAACCAAGTTGGCGGCCGAATTACATGTCTATAATTGGACCGATTATATCGATCCCGCCTTGTTGACCGCATTCGAAAAAGAATACGGCGTCAAAGTCATCGTCGATAATTACGACCAAAACGAAGACATGATTGCCAAAGTGCAGGCCGGTGGCTCAGGCTACGACATCGTGGTGCCATCCGATTATGCCGTCGAAATCATGTGGCGGGCCGGGTTGCTCCAAGAGCTCGACAAATCGATGTTGCCCAATATCGTGCACAATGAGCCCACTTTGCTTAACAAATACTTCGACGAAGGCAACAAATACTCGCTGCCCTACATGTATGGGATTACCGGGATTGCCTACAACAAAAAAACCTTCCCGACTGCTCCTGATAGCTGGGCCACCGTGTTTGATGTCGCCAATGCCGAAAAGTACCAAGGGCAGTTTAGCATGCTCGACGACGAGCGTGAAGTCCCCGGCTCTGCCTTGCGCTACCTCGGCTTTTCATTGAATGAAACCGACCCGGCTGCTATGCAAAAAGTCCAAGAGATGTTGATTGCCCAAAAACCCTTTTTGGCTGCCTACAACAGTAGCGACGTCAACCGCAAATTGTCGAGTGGCGAATACGTGATGGCACAGGCTTGGAGCGGTCAAGCCATGCAAGCCCGTAACGGCTTGGGTGAGGAATTTGCGGGCAACCCCGATATTGGTTTCGTAATTCCCAAAGAAGGGGGCATGATTTGGATGGACAATATGACCATCCTCAAAGATTCGCCCAATGCCTATACCGCTCATGTGTTTATGAACTATATCATGCGCCCCGAAGTCGCCGCCCAAAACACGTCGTACATCGGCTATTTGCCACCCAATAAAGACGCCATCCCGTTGATGAATCAAACCGTGCGTGACTTGTACGCCGAAGGCTTTGCACCGGACGCCGAAGTCATGAAGCGCCTCGAGTGGGCCATTCGTAGCGAAAAAACCACGATTTTTAGCGATGTCTGGACTGCTGTCAAAGGCGAATAATCCGAGCAATCGTAGCGGTACGCGTGATGGATTATCACGTGTACCGTTTTTTTGTACACTGCTTGTTCACGGTACTGTAGATGATTATTTGGTAGAGTAGAGCTAATCGATTATCACAGGAGTCTCGTCATGTTACCCGCCCAATTAACTCTCGGTCCGTTGGCCTTGCGTGTCCACAATATCGAACGCATGTATGCCTTTTATACCCAAGCGTTAGGGATGACGTTGCACGCCCAATCCGACGCCGACGGCTCATGTCTGCTGGGTAGCGAGACACAGGTATTGTTGCATTTAATCCCCGATGACAGTGCCGTACCCGCTCCCCGCAATGCGGGACTATACCATGTAGCCTATCTCTATCCCACCCGGGCAGCCTTGGCGACGGCTATTCGCACCTATATATCAACTGGTCTAAAACTTCAAGGTGCGTCCGACCATGGCGTCAGCGAAGCACTTTATTTGAGCGATCCCGAAGGTAACGGCATCGAAATGTACGTCGATCGGCCACGTAGTGCCTGGCCCAGCCAGAACGGTCAATTGACGATGACCACCGATCCACTTGATTTTGCCTCATTACTCGCCGAGCCCGACGATGCCCACGCTCCGATTGTGGGGCACATGCATTTGCATGTGGCTGATTTGGCGGCGGCGCGTAAATTTTACGGAGATGTGATTGGCTTTGATTTGGTGCAACAATACGGCGGTCAAGCCGAATTTGTGTCGGCGGGTGGCTACCATCACCACGTCGGCTATAACCTGTGGCGGGGCAAAAACATCTTGTCGGCCCCGGACAACGCCACCGGGTTGGTGTGGTGGACGGTGAATTTGCCTGATGCTGTTGCCCAAAACGCTGTGATTGCCCGGCTGGTGGCCGCCAAACACCCGCATACCGTCCAAGACGGCGTGGTGTGGGTACGTGATAGTGTGGGCATCCAAATGCGGATTGTGGTGGCGGCATAAGCAGGAATGCAAAAGAGGCGGAGTGGCATATGCCACCCCGCCTCTCTGTGTGTAGTCAGATTAATGTCCACCCACCATGCTGGTATCGACATCACCGGCCACAAAGAATCCGAGGGCGCCTTTGCTGGCATTGGCAAATTTATGCGTGACCATCGGGTAGATGCCATCTTCGGCGAAGCTGAATTCCACGAATCCCCCTTGGGCTGGTTGCAAATCGAGGACTTGTGAGCCACCTTGGCGGGCGTCGGGTTGGAGCAAATAGCTGCCTTCTTTGTAGACGGTGTCAAACACAGTGCCCACAATATGGAAGGCCGAGTTTTCACTGGGGCCGTCATCGACCACCCACACCCGGTAGCGCTTGTTGGTGTCGACATGAATGGGGCGGAACTTGTATTGGTTGTAGTAGCCGTTAAAGACCACAGCGTCCCATTGTTCGGCCAACATTTTGCCCAAATCACCTTCTTTGGCTTGGGAGCCGAGGTAGAGTTCACTCTGAATGATGACAAACTCTTTTTCGACCGGCGCCAAGGTGGGTGGGTCGATGATGATGGCGCCGAACATGCCGTTGCCGATATGGTGCAAGGCGGGGGCGGTGCCACAGTGATACATGTAGGCTCCCGCGAATTCAGCTTTGAACTCATAGACTAGGGATTCGCCTTGGGCAATGGTACGCATGCTCTTGTTCCAGGCGACTCTACTGGCATGGAAGTCGATCGAATGCCCCATGATGCCTTTGTTGGTCAAGGTGAATCTAAACGTATCACCGATATTGCCATGAAAAATCGGGCCGGGCACGGTGTTGCCGAAGGTCCACATCAGCTGCGTGACACCGGGTGCGACTTCGATGAGTGTTTCGGTGGCATCGAGAGCAATCTCGTGGACGGTGCCACTAGCCTTGGCAGGTAAGATGGGGTCACGTGATTGCCAGGTTTCGGCTGGTATCGCCTTGGCGTCGATTTTGGCGTTGCCATCGTTGGCGCTGTCAGCGCTAGGAGCGACATCTGGGTGGCTATCGTCGGTGGCAGCTGCCCCAATGATGTTGATCATCATCTCCATGCCCGATTCTTGGTGACCGGGCAAGGTGCACCACGCCGGTGTGGCCGTGGTAAACGGCCCAACGATAATCGTTTGCTCTTCGCCGGTCAATAAATCTTTGCTGCCATCGACGCCGTTGATTTTGACGTTATGGGGCATAGCACCGACGTTTTTGATGTGGAGGGTCACCGGTTGGCCGGCTGGTACGTCGATGCTGGCGGGCTTGATATACATCTCACCCAATTCAATCTCGATGACGACTGTGGCGGCGACTGCTTCGGCATTTTCGGTACTACTGGCAGTGGTGCCAGCACAGCTCACCAACCCCATCGCCATTATCAAAATCAGCACCAGCCATATCTGTTTTACCATGGTGCCAAGCTTGTTCCCCACGATGTGTGTCTCCATGATTATGCTCCTTGGATGCGATTCGATTTAACTAATTTGTAAATCGTTAAGTTACATACTATACGATTTTGAAATATTTGTCAATAAAAAATTAAAAAATAACGGTACAAATAAATACGATTTTTTAATGTATATTTTGTCAGCGTTAACTGTTTTTATATAAAAAAGTGTATAATAGAGAAATTGAGCAGGATAACACGCAAATGGGCGGT
>JBBAWW010000011.1:0-48317 GCA_040397035.1 Roseiflexaceae bacterium
TACTTCCGCCGAAACTGCACAACAAATTAAAATCACCGATTGAGTGCACAATTTTCGCACTTTGGCGTATCAATGCACCGCCCCACAACCAACGAGCCGCCTAGATTAGCGTAGGTATTGTATAATAAAAAAGGAAAAGAAGAAGGAGAAAAAATGTTAGATAAGACATTTGAATTAATTCGGGCATTACCGGGAGTGGCTGGCGTAAAATCGACCACAAATGACCACGGTGTGGTGGTGCAATGCCGTAGTGATGCGAATGTCGTGTCGTTGCGACAGATATGTGATAATGCAAATTTAGCACTCGTTATTGAGCATGTAGAAGCCGAAATAACCCCCGAAGAAGCGGAAATTGCAGATTTGCCGCAAATGATTCGGTTTACAATTACCTGTTTGATTGCCACCGCAATCGGCTGGATTCTCGATGATCGTGCCAATATTTCGTTTTGGATACCGGCAGCATTGTATGTTGTCGCCTATGGATTTGGTGGCTATTATAGTCTGCTGAATTCAATAGAGTCACTCAAAAAACGCGAATTCAGTGTCAACACCTTGACGATTATCGCTGCCTTAGGTGCTGCGGCCATGGGTGAGCCACGCGAAGGCGCTTTGCTGATGTTTTTGTTTTCGTTGTCAGGCACACTCGAAACATATGCGATGGGGCGTACCCACGCCTCGATTCGTTCGTTGATTGCCATGACACCCCGTGAAGCCGAGTTGTTGATTGCCGGCGAAACACGCATCACTTCGGTAGAAGCCATCGTCCCCGGGGATGTGGTGCTGGTACGTCCTGGTGCCCAAATCCCCGCTGATGGAGTGATTCGGGCGGGGGCGTCGACGGTCAATGAAGCATCGATTACTGGTGAGTCAATGCCGGTTGAAAAAACGCACGGTGCCAAAGTGTTTGCGGGGACATTGAATGGTCAAGGGGCGCTCGAAGTCGAAGTGACTGCTGATGCGTCACAATCGACGTTGGCTCGGATTGTGTCGGTGGTGCGTGAAGCGCGCGAACAAAAAGCTAATAGCCAAGACTTTACTGACCGCGTGATTGGTGTCTACTATGCCTATGCGGTGGTGATTGTCACCCTGTTGGCAATTGTTGGTGGTCGCTTGTTTTTACAAGAAGAGTGGTCTGTGACGGTCTACCGTGCCATGACATTGATGGTGGTAATGTCACCATGTGCCTTGGTGATTTCGATACCGGCGGCACTGTTGTCGGCACTGGCACGGGCGGCGCGTGACGGAGTGCTGTTTAAGGGCGGGCGTCAACTCGAAGCAGCAGCGACGGTCAAAGTCGTAGCATTCGACAAAACCGGCACGTTGACCACCGGCCGGCCAGGCGTAGTAGCGATTATTCCTGTCGGTGGTCCTGGTCGGTTGCATTCGTTGATGGCAATCCCAAGCACACAAACAATTCCGCCTGATGATCAAATGGGCGAATTAACTGCAGACCAAATGCAGTTGTTGATGGTGGCAGCCGCAGTAGAACTCCCCTCTGAGCATCCATTGGCGCGTGCGGTGGTACAGAGTGCCAAAGAACGTGGGTTGGCAATTCCCGAGGCGACCGAATTCAAGGCGGTGGTTGCGGCTGGTGCCACTGCGCTGGTCAACGGGCAACGGTTACGGGTTGGCAAACCGATGTTGTTTGGCATGGTGACCCCTGACGTGATGGTTGAAGTGCAAGCTCAACAACGCAACGGCAATACGGTCATTGCGGTTGGCTCTGATGCTGAAGTGTGGGGGTTGATTGCCATCGCCGACACGATTCGTCCCGAAGCCCAAAAAGCATTGCGTGATTTGCGCGCGAGTGGGTATCGTTTGGCATTGTTGACCGGTGATAACGAACATGTCGCCCGGGCATTAGCCAAAGATTTGGGTTTGGATGATGTACGTGCCGAATTGTTACCCCAAGACAAAGTCGAAGCAGTGCGCGATTTGCAGAAGCGCTATGGTCCGGTGGCAATGATTGGTGACGGCATCAATGATGCGCCGGCACTTGCCACTGCGGCCTTGGGTGTGGCTATGGGTACGGGTGGTACGGATGTGGCGCACGAAAGTGCCGATGTGGTATTGATGCGCGATGATTTAAGCCGGTTGGCGAGTGCATTGCATTTGGCACGACGCGCTCAGTCGGTAGTATTGCAAAATCTTATTTTTGCATTTGCCGTCATTGCCACATTAGTGATTTTTACACTCAAGGATGATATGATTTTGACATATGGGGTGATTGGTCACGAAGGAAGCACGTTGCTGGTGGTGGCGAATGGATTGCGGATGTTGCTCCCGGTCCGCAACGCACAATAATTGGAATGAGAGGGTGAGATGTCGATTAAAGCAGATCGTTGGATTCGGCAAATGGCGCTAGAACATGGCATGATTGAGCCGTTTATTGACCGCCAAAAACGCGAAGGGGTTATTTCGTACGGACTATCGTCCTATGGCTATGACATGCGGGTCTCTGATGAGTTCAAGATTTTCAGTACCAGTCCATACAACACCGTTGTCGACCCCAAAAACATCGACGAACGGATTTTTCAACACTTCAAAGGTGATGTGTGCATTATTCCGCCCAATAGTTATGCATTGTGTCATTCGTTGGAATACTTTCGTATCCCGGCAGATGTGCTGGTGTTGGTGATTGGTAAATCAACCTATGCGCGGGCGGGAATTATTGTCAACGTCACGCCGGGTGAACCGGGTTGGGAAGGGCAATGGACGATTGAAATCAGTAATTCAACCCCATTGCCCGCCAAAATATATGCCAACGAAGGTATCGCACAATGCCTCTTTTTCCAAGGCGATGAACTATGCGAAACATCATATCGTGATAAATCAGGCAAATACCAAGGGCAACGGGGGATTGTATTACCACGGGTTGAAGGGATTCAATAGGGATATTTTGCCCGTTGTAATGAATTAGCGTATAATACAACGTATCTCATCAATGATGCTGTGTAACTATACTTCAATCCAATGATGTAGGAATTGTTGTCTCGTGGAAGATGAAGTGATATGAGTGAATTAGGTGACCGCTTACGAGCGGCCCGCGAATCTCAGGGCATAAGTTTGTCACAAGCTGCTGCAGAAACGCGAATCCTACAACGTTATTTGGTTGCCCTCGAAGAAGGCGATTACAAATACTTGCCAGGTGATGTGTATGCGCGCGGCTTTATCCGCAATTATGCGCTCTATCTCAAAATCCCAGTCGAAGAATTAATCCAACTCTATCGTTACGAACGTGGTCGTACTGAACCAATCGTGATACGACCAGCGGTGGTTGCGCCACGGATTCGTGGCGCAGTGCTTCCCAATTTGTTTGGGGTGTTTTTTGTGGTGTTGACAATCGCTGGGCTGGGGTATTTGGTGCTCCGTGGTGTGGAATTCCTCAATGTACCGGCCAACACCTCGAATGCAGTTGCGACTGATGCGACGGCGACAATCGCCGTTGTGGCAGCAACACCCTTACCAGAGGAACCGACGGCACCAGTCGCACCAACCGCAGTCCCAGTGCAACCGATGACGCCAACCACCGTCGCCGTGACACCGACGTTGGAAGCACCAATCGTGTTGGGCATCAAAATCGATGATGGCCAAAACCCTGGGTCATGGATTAATGTCAAAGTTGACAATAAATCGGTGTTCCAACGTGTGCTCAAAGCAGGTGAATCATTGCGCTACACGGCACAACGTACCGTATGGGTGCGGGCTGGTAATGCGTATGTAGTGACGGTGAATGTAAATGGCGTCGATCAGCGCTTGAGTACGACCCCCGGTGACGTGGTATCGTTTTCATGGCCACCGCCCTAAATCGTTCGAGGCAATCCGCATGATGTACACGAATTACATACAATATCACGCGGGGGCGCGATGTTCCCCCGCGTCGTTGTGCAAAGGAGCATCAGATGGCTAGTGAGAGTAGTTTTGATGTGGTGTCTGAATTTGACCGTCAAGAAATGGTCAATACCATTGATCAGACCCGTCGTGAAGTGCAAACACGCTATGATTTGAAAGATACCAACACGGATATCGAATTAAGCGACAAAGAAATCACCATCACCACCGAATCTGATATGCATTTGACGGCAATCCGTGACATCTTGCAGAGCAAGGCCTTGCGACGGAATTTGTCGATCAAGATTTTCAAAGTGAACCCAGTCATCGAAGTTGCGGGTGGACGGATTAAACAGGTGATTACCCTGCAACAAGGGTTGTCGGATGAGGTCGCCAAAAAAATCCAACGCCTCATCAAAGACCAATTCCCCAAGGTGCAAGGCCGCATCCAAGGCGAAGCAATCCGGGTTGCCAGCAAAAGTCGCGATGATTTGCAAGGAATCATTGCCGTATTGCGTGAACGTGCCGATGAATTCCCACTGCCGTTGCAATTTACTAATTATCGTTAATAGACATACTAGGAAGACCGAATCACATGAAGGTCCACGTTATAACCCTCGGTTGCCCCAAAAATGCCGTCGACAGCGAAGGCATGACGGGTATTTTGGAATCGCAAGGACATTTGCTGGTGGCTGACGCCAAGCAAGCCGATGTGGTGATTGTCAATACCTGTAGCTTTATTGCGTCTGCACGTGAAGAAACAATTAATGTGTTGACCGAAATGGCCGGTCAAAAACATGCTGGCCAAAAACTGATTGCCGCCGGTTGTATGGCCGAAAGTCATGGCGAAATCGTACGGGCGGTAGCCGGTGTCGATGCCATCCTCGGTACCCGAGAATGGATGCGGATTGGTGAAGTCGTTGGGATGCCACCGGCAGCAGGCGTCATTGCGCCCAAGTCACTGATGATTGATTTGCAACAGGTCGATCCGACGGCAATCGATCTCAAGGTGCCTGGTGACTATGCCGACTGGCGTACCGCTGCCATGGATCGTACCGTCAATGGTCCTTCGGCCTACCTCAAAATTTCGGATGGCTGTAATTTGCGCTGTGCGTTTTGTACCATTCCGTCATTTAAAGGCGATATGCGTTCCAAGCGCCCCGATGCAATTATTCGCGAAGCGAGCCAACTGGTAGCCAAAGGGGTCAAAGAAATCGTGTTGGTGGCCCAACATCTTACCGATTATGGTCGTGATCTCGGCATGAAAGATGGTCTGGCTGATTTGCTCGATCAACTGTGTGCCGTGGTGCCGGCTGATCGTTGGATTCGCTTGATGTATGCCTACCCCCACGGAATTACGCCGCGTTTGATTGAAACAATGGCGAAATATCCGCAGATTTGCAAATATCTCGACATGCCATTGCAACATGCCCATACTGCCACGTTGCGGCGCATGCGGCGACCACCAGACATCGAACGCACTAAAACGATTATCCATGATTTGCGCGAGGCAATGCCCGATATTGCGATTCGATCGACATTCATTGTCGGTTTCCCCGGCGAAACCCGCGAGGAATTTGATGCCTTGCATGAATTCCTAGTCGAAATAACGCTTGATCGCGTCGGTGTGTTTCGGTATAGTGATGAACCCGGCACGCATGCTGCCACACTCGGTGCCAAGGTCCCGCAAAAACAAATCGAGCGGCGCTGGCACAAAATCATGCAGCTCCAACAAACGGTATCACAACAGCGCAATCGTGTCTGGCGTGGTCGTACGGTGAGTATGTTGGTGGAGGGTGTGGGGAGTGATGAAGATGGCAAGCCGATTTTGGTAGGGCGATCGTTCCGCGATGCACCAGAAGTCGATGGGCAAGTATTTGCCCGTGGCAAAGGGACGATTGGCACGATTGTCAATGTCAAAGTAACCACCACGACCGATTATGATTTGTGGGGCACCATCGTTTGAAACCATAAGACCCACGGCATTCTGATGCCGTGGGTCTTATGAGCATTTGTCGTTTGGGGAGTTACGCGACGTGATGATTGTCGATGACTTGGCGCAGCCGCTCTAACCCTTGGGGGTTGTTGCGCACCAAAAAGTCAATCATGTAGTCAACAGCGGTATCGCTGTAGTCTGTCAACAACCCATCAAGAACTTGTTGTACCACCATGGTGACAAAGTCTTCTTCGCTGAGTGCAGGGTCATACACATAGGCCAACCCGTCACGCTGACGATTGAGCACACCTTTGTCGGCAAGCCGACTCATGGTTGTCATGACGGTGGTATACGCAATGTCACGATTTAGGGCTAGGACACGGTGGACCTTTTTGACGGTGCTACATTTATCATGCCAAATCACTTGCATGATATCTGTTTCTAGTGGCCCGAGCACCTTCACCAAGCCATCTTTGGCTGGGCTAAAGCGAAACCGGAGGTTCGGCGCCATAACGGACTCCTCAGTTAGGACATACTTTACTACAGGTAGTGTACTACCATATGACGCAGACAACAATCGGATTTTATGACGAAGTAATTACAAAAATTACATCTTTGATGTGCGGTATATACATTGAGGTGAGCAATGCCAGAAGATATTCGTAGCGTGATTCGAGCCGAAATGCAGGCAGTATTCCCAACCTACAGTGCTAATCTTGCCCCCTTTTATGGGATGCAAGAATATCATTTGGGTTGGCGCAATCAAGCATTACAAACGGAATTTTCCGATCCCGGTAAATTATTACGCCCAATCATGACCATCATGGCCTGCCAAATGATGGGTGGCAATATGGCACATGTATTGCCGCTTGCGGCAGGAATCCAGTTACTGCATGACTTTTCGTTGATTCATGATGACATCCAAGATGACAGCAACCTGCGGCGTGGCCGGACGACCTTGTGGTCGATTTGGGGGATGGCGCAAGGCATCAATGCTGGTGATGGCATGTTTGTGTTGGCTCACATGGCGATTCAACGGATGTACGATGCGGGAGTGCCTGCCGAGCGGGTATTTCAGATTTTGCGCCGATTTGACCGCACGATTTTGTCGATTTGTGAAGGCCAATATCTCGATATTAGTTTTGAAGGCAACCAACATATCAGCGAAGCCGCCTATTTGGCGATGATTGAACGCAAAACCGCAGTATTAATCGCAGCCTGTGGCGAACTTGGGGCCCTGGCTGCGGGGGCAAGCGATCGCGATGCAACCTTGCTCGGCCAATTTGGCTTGCACCTCGGTCTATCGTTCCAAATGCAAGACGACATCCTCGGGATTTGGGGTACTGCCGCCGAAACAGGTAAACCTGATGCTGCAGACTTGCTGCGCCGTAAATTAAGTCTGCCCGTGATTTATACAGTGGCACGTGAACCCGTTGACGGCGCATTACATCAACTCTATCAATTACCGGCCGGAAAAGATGATGGTGTCGATGCCGCCCGTGCGGCGATGACGCAGTATGGGGCACACGAGGCCGTGACTGCCATGGCGCAAGTGCATTATGAACAAGCGAGTGCGGCGCTCAGCCAAATCAGCGCACCAAATCCACAGATGCAACAAGAATTACAAGCCCTCGCCGATGGGTTGTTGGGCCGGCGTGTCTAAGGAGGATGGGTTATGCGAATTGTGATGATTAGTGCCGAATACCCACCGATGGCTGGTGGCGTGGGTGATTATACCCGCCGCCTTAATTCCATGTTGACCCACCAAGGCCACGAAGTGGCCGTGATTACGGGAAATCAAGGTCAAGCCTACCGTGATGCCGCTCGGGTCTACCCGGTGCGGGTACCGGTATGGAATAGGGCGGGGCTGGCATCGATACGCCAAACAATTAGCAAACTACAACCCGAAATCGTCCATATCCAGTATCAAACTGGGGCATATCAAATGAAAATCGCCATCAACACCTTGCCCGGTGCGCTCAAACGTGAACGCCAAAAAGGATTGCGGGTGGTGACCACTGCCCATGATTTATTGCCCCCCTACCTCTTCCCCAAAGCTGGCAAATTACGTGACTGGTATACCAAGCGCATTATCCGTGATGCCGATGGCGCAATCCTGACTAATGCCGGCGATTATCATACCGTGATGAGTAATCCCCGGGGGCCATGGAATCCACACGCCGTATTTATCCCAATTGGTGCCAATGTTACGCCGGCGCCGCCAGCAAATTTTGATCGTGAGATATGGCGGAATCAGTTTGATATCAAAAAAAGCGATATGCTGCTTGCCTACTTTGGCTTGCTGACGCATACCAAAGGGCTTGAAAACATCCTCGTGGCGATGGAACAACTCCCTGCCTCCACACGTTTAGTGTTAATCGGTGGTATTGGCGAGCGGGTTGAAGACCAAGCCTATGCCAACTCGATTCGCCAACTGATTGCCCAAAAAAATCTGCAAGAGCGGGTGATAATGACGGGGCATACCGAAGCAAGTGATGTGTCGGCGTACCTAATTGCTGCTGACGCCGTCGTATTACCGTTTACGGACGGCTATTCGTATCGCCGTGGCAGCTTGATAACGGCTCTCGCCCATGGCGTACCGCTGATTACTACCCATGCACCGGCTGATATTCGCCAAGACCCCTTGCCTGAATTAATCGATGGCAAACACGCCTTGCTGGTTGAACCTGAAAACACGGAACAACTTGTGAATGCGATACTTCGCATCCAACAAGAACCCGAATTACGCTATTGGCTAGCGCGCAGCGGCCAAGCACTCACCGAGGTGTTTAGTTGGCAGCGCATCGTCGCCCAACACGAAGTACTCTACGCCGCTATTCGTTGATGGTGGCAATAAGCGCCTAGCCGATGTGCGGTCGTAATTCGCTTAAATATTCACGGCGCATATCGGCGACCATTTGACAAAAATCTGCATACTCGGGATTATCGTGATGGCGTGCCTTCCAAGCTTGGGCGGTGCGCCATTTGCGTGATTCGTAGGCATCCCAATCAGCGAAACTTGCCGCAATACATTCAATCGCGTCGTTGTTGTCGCGGATTGTGTCAATCAGTTCTGACAAGGTAGAGAGTGCTTGCCAGAAAGTCTGATGTGGTGTTTTTTGGAAACCGACAGCCGGCCAATGAATGTCACTGTTCCCCAAAACCACACGCGTTACCCACAAAAAAGTTGTGGAACCAAGGTAACGCGTGGCCGCCGATGTTTTTTTAATGATGCGGAAAAATAGCCTGCCAATGCACCAGTACTTGTTGCAACGTCGTTGCGATATCACCCTGATTGGTGATGACCACATCTGCCACTGCGACTTTGTCGGCTTGGGGTGCCTGGGCATCGATGCGGGTGACGGCTTCGGCGTGGCTCATGTTGCGGGTACGGCACAAGCGCTCGATTTGCAGGTCACGTGGTGCGGTCACCACCCACACTGCGTTGCAGATGGCAGGCCAGCCCGATTCGATGAGTTTGATGGCGTCGATGACTGCGACAACGGGTTTTTTGGGCGTCCCGACGGGCAAATCGGCAAGCCATTGTGTGATGTGGTGGTGGACAGCGGGATGAATCAGGGCCTCGAGTGCACGCAGTTGGGTGACATCAGTAAAGACAATTTCACCCAGCGCCCGTCGGTTGATCTGACCATCTGGTTGGAGGATGTGCGTCCCAAACGTTGCGACGATGGTGGCATAAACGGATTGACCCGGTTGTTGGAGCAGTCGGGTGACGTGGTCGGCGTCGATGACATGGGCACCGAGGCGTTGCAGTTCAGCGACCACGGTGCTTTTGCCACAGGCAATATTGCCGGTCAGACCAATGATGTAGTTATACTTGTTCGGCATATTCTTGTTTGATGAGGCGACTTTGGTCGATACCAAGCACGGCCAAAATTTCACTCATGAGTTGTGCTTTGCGGGCTGCATCACGGCGACTCCAGGTGCGGCTTTTGATTTCGAGGAATGGTCCCGCATTTGCACCAGTCGTGAGCGTATCAATGTTGATAGCAAAGTCCATCTCTTGGTAGCTGACATGGGTACGCAAGCGCTCTTTGGTGATGGTAATCACGCGATTGGGCTGGAAGTATTCGCGATAAAAACGCTCACTATGGTTGGCTTGGGCCGTATAGCGCGCGCGGCTAATCTGGATTGCCGCGGTATGTTCGATTTCTACGGCGGGTTCGGTCAGGGTGAGGGTGTAGTAGGGCGATGTTTTGTCGATGGTATTATGGCGCACATCTTCGCGGAATCGAATCCGGCCATAACTAGGATCATTCCAGATGAAATAGGTGTCGTACTGGGTGCGACTGTTTTGGCGTAAAAAAGTAAATGGGGCCTGATTGAGGCGCCCCAAAATCGTACGCACATCAACGCTACTAATCTGGGCTTTGACTTGGACTTCAAAAATCTCACTGGCGGCCATCGTCCCAATCGCCAACACTTTGTCGATCAGGTTTTCTTCACGATTGGCCAAAAAGGTATTGATTTCACTGGCAATCGCCCGGGCATCACGGCGGATAGCTTGTTCGTCGAGGGTGAGTAATTGCTGGTTGCGAAGCAAAATTTTGCCGGCTACGATGACATCGCGTACATCGCTGGCGTGACTGGTATAGACCAAATGGTTATAGATGGCATCGGGGGCATAGCTGTAGTGCGGGGTTGAATGGAGGCCATCGAGGCTGACTACCACGATATCGGCTTGTTTGCCCACTTCGAGTGAGCCGATGCGATCTTCTTGATGGATAGCGCGAGCCCCCGACGATGTGGCCAAGGCAAAGGCGGTGCGGGCGGGCATGGCGGTGGGGTTGCCACTGAGGCCTTTGGGCAACAGGGCCGCCAAATGGATTTCGCTAAACATGTCTTGGTCATCATTGGATGCCGGCCCATCGGTACCGAGTCCAGTGCGTACCCCGGCCTGCAAAAATTGCAAATAGGGTGCCACGCCACTGGCAAGTTTGAGGTTTGAGGTGGGGCACGGTGCCACCCCAACCCCCATGGTTGCCAGTAATTTGATATCTTCGGGGGTGGCATGTACACAATGGGCGGCGATACACGGCACGCTAAAGGCGCCCACGCGATTGGCATAGCCAATCGGCGTGTCTTGGCGTTGGATGTGCGATTCGTCGACCTCGCGGGCAGTTTCTGACAAATGGGTGACCAAGGGCACACCGTATTTGGCACACAAGGCTACCGCTTGGGCATAGATTTCGTCGGTGCAGGTATAAGGAGCGTGGGGGGCGATGGTAGGCGTGATACGAGGATGGTTGTGCCAGGTATCGATAAAGCGGGTGGCACGTTCGAGACCCTCGTCGAACGAGGCGGCATCGGGTGACGGTAAGCGCATCACCGATTGGCCACAGACGGCACGCATGCCGGCTTCATCAGTGGCTTTGGCGACTTCTTCTTCATAAAAATACATGTCGACAAAGGTAGTGGTGCCACCGCGAATCATTTCGGCACACGATAACAGTGTGCCGGTGCGCACAAATTGGGGAGTGACAAAGCGCCCTTCGACGGGGAACATGTAGCCAAACAACCAGACATCGAGCTGTAAATCAGCAGCGATGCCACGGAGCAAGCTCATGGGCACATGGGCGTGGGCATTGATGAGCCCAGGAATGACGGCGCAGTTTTCACAATCAATTACGGTGGTGGCGGTGTATGTGTGGCTGAGCTGTGTGCTGTCGCCGACGGCGACAATCAGATCGTTGTGTACCGCAACGGCACCATCATGCACGATGGTGCCGTTGCTGTCCATGGTAACCACTGTCGCATGGCAAAGGAGTAAATCGATGTGGGGCATAACGTTTATCCTTTATTGTCTGACAGCAAAGGGAGTGACCCGCGGAATTGACACTGCGGGTAGTAATATTCGCTTTCGTAGCGTAGTTTTTGTTGGTGCCACACCACCAGTTTGTTTTTGAGTACGGTGTTGTTGCGGGCTTGTCGCCAGACAAACACCGGAAATCCCCACGATGAATGTGGCAACCCCCGTATAAATCCCGGTAGCGCCTACTTTCAGTCCTTGGGCGGAGAAGTTGGTACCGATGGTGAGTTCGGCAACGCCACCGATAATGACCGAGGCAGCCACCGCAAGCGAAAAACTCAACACGAGCGTAACACACCCGAGTCCGCCACTTTGTTGCGGGCTGGGTGGTGTAGGTAGTACCAATCCTTGGCGTTGCGCTGCGGGAATCGCTGGGTCATTGGCGGCTAGTGCCATAGACGTGAGTGGGCTTTGGGATTGCGGGCAATGGGTTGTGGTCATATGGTTATACCTCCCATTCTGGCGAACGACGAGCCAGCGTTGCTTCGATTTCCTTGCGACGGGTGTCAAACCCGGTACGCCCCAATAGCGCATAGGTGGCGATTTTGCCTGCTTCAACCCCTGGTTGGTCGAAGGTGTTGATATTGAGTAATGCGCCAGCAATGGCTGTTTGCATTTCGAAGAGCATTATCAATTGTCCCAACGTGAAGGCATTAATCGCCGGCAAGGTGTGGGTGATATTGGGGCGACCGGCATCACTCAAGGCAATCGCCGTGGCCTTTTGTTCGGCTTGAATCAGCTCGTTGAAGGTGTGGCCACCGAGGTACGCTACCCCTTCGAGTTGAGGGTAGGCGGTAGGGATGGTGACAGTGCTGGCGTATTCATCGACGGCAATGAAATTCACCAATTTGTCGTATGGGCCTTCTACATAGAGCTGGACTTGTGAATGCTGGTCGGTGGCTCCCAAGGCTTTAATGGGTGTGGTGCCGACATTGACGACGTCGCCGTTGAGGCTATAGCGCTTACCGAGACTTTCGGCCCAAAGTTGGGCAAACCAGTCGGCCATGTGCCGTAAACGGTGAGCATAGGGCATCATCACTACCATGTTTTGGGCTTGATCGGCGCACAGCAGATTGATAATGGCGGCCAAGGCGGCCGGGTTGCGGCGCACATCGGGGTTGCTGGCGAGTTCGTAGCCGTAGGCTGCGCCTGCCAGCAAGGCTTTGATGTCGACGCCGGTGACGGCGGCGGACACCAAACCGACGGTAGTCAATACGGAGAAGCGTCCGCCCACATTGGGTGGCAAATCGAGCATCGACCAGCCTTCTTGTTGACCAATCTGCCGCAAAAACCCACCCGTAGGATCGGTGGTCAAAATGATGTGTTGCGCTAAGGATTGCGGGCCGAGGGTGCGCACGAGATGCTCACGCACCGACAAAAACGACGCCATTGTTTCGGCGGTGGTGCCACTTTTGCTAATGACATTAAATACGGTGCTGGCAGGGTCGAGGGTTTCGAGCAAGCCAGCATTCAAATCAGGATCAGAATTATCAATCACAAACAAACGTGGGGTGGTGCGTACGCCCCGTGGTTGGTCATTATAAAAGGGATGATTGAGGGCAGATTGTACGGCGATGTTGCCGAGGGCTGAACCACCAATCCCCAGCACCACAAAGTTTTCGACGTGGCGTACGCGTTCGGCTGTCGCCAAAATCGCGCTCACATCTTGGCTTGGCAATTCTGGCCACCCCAGCGCCGCACTGTTTTGGGCAATATCAGCGATGGCAGCTTGTGCCCGTGGTACAAACGAATCGATGGCGGCACTGTCAATACCGTGTGCACCAATTACTGATTGTAATGCGTTATTGACGTCGAGCCGAATCCGCATTTTAGCGCGCCAGTTGGGGTTTTGGTAGTCCATTACACCCTCATATACAGGAAAAAATTACTTTTGGGTGGTGGCGATATGCTGATTGTAGACAGATTCGTCCACAAACACGCCACCTTCGACCGTTCGCCGTGTTTCGCGGCGGGTGGTATCAAACAGAATCTCGGCATGCATCAAGCGAAAACAGCGTGCATCCATGATTTCTTTGCGTAATACATAGCCCACCGCTTGTTCGCGATCGTCGTATTCAAGGGTAAGGTCGTTATAGACATCAACTCGTACATGCACGGGGGTATGACAATGGTTGCACTCGACATAGAGGTGCAAAACCCGACTGTCATTACTATTTCCACCGCCGAGGAGTCGCCGCAACCACATCATGCGTACCTCCTTGTATAAATTATTCTGCAAAGTATAGCATATGATTGTGGTAATTGTGTTATCACCCGGTGATTGTTTGGCAACTCCGCATTACAACGACACATCGACAATCCGTCCTTCAGCCGCCCGGAACAAGCGATCGCGCACTGCCGCTGCCACACCATCACCGAACGGTTCGCTCGTCACTATCTGTGAAACAGTGCGCGTATCGAGCTGGCGGATGGCCGCAAACAAACGGGTGGCCACGAGCGCGCCATTGCTCCGTACCCCCAGCGAGGCATACGGAATCTGGGCTTGTTGAGCCACCGCAACATCGTCGTCATAACACAGCCACGCCAGCGTGGGGTTAGGTTGTGCCATGGTGATGATGTGGGCCTGGATAGCTGGTATCGTGCCACGAAAAATAGTGACTGGCGCTTGCGGTGAATAATGTTTGAGCAACATACCGGGCGCTGGTGCCGCATCAGTATCACGGATAACCGTTGTATGTATCGTGACATCACCGAGCACGGTGGCCAGCTGTTCGGCTGGCACGCCCCCTTGGCGCAGGATGCGCGGTGGCGTGCAGGTGAGGTCAATAATCGTAGATTCAACCCCAATGGTTGTACTGCCGGCATCGAGCACTGCATCAATCCGTCCAGCCAAATCATTGAGCACATGATCTGCACTGGTGGGACTCGGGCGTGAAAATAAATTCGCCGACGGGGCCACCAATGGGCAATCACTGGCGCGAATCAACGCCAAGGCGGCGGCATGGTGCGGCATGCGCACTGCCACACTATCACGCCCTGCAGTGATTGCCGGGTCGAGTGTGGGGTGTTTGGGGACGAGCATCGTCAAGGGCCCCGGCCAAAACGCCTCGCTCAGCAAGGCAAACGTGGTCGGTAATTGCCCGACCACGCCCACGAGCTGGGCATAATCGGCGATATGCACGATGAGTGGGTCGTTGGCAGGGCGCCCCTTGGCCACAAAAATCGCTTGCACAGCCTGAGGATTGCGGGCATCGCCAGCGAGCCCGTAGACGGTTTCGGTTGGCATCGCAACAATTCCACCCCGCCGAATAATCGCCGCCGCGTGGGCGATTGCAGCAGGGTCTGGGTGGGTGGCTGATACCACGATACGCTCACTGTTCATACGAGTTGTCGATATGCTCCTTGGGCATACACGAGCGGTTCATGCGCACTGGTTGTGGCATTCATTAATGCCCCAACAATGATGGCATGATCCCCACCGGGCAAGACATGGGCAAGATTGCATTCGATTGTTGTACAACAATCATCGAGTAATGGCATCCCGAGTGCACCACTACTCCAGGCGACATCGGCAAATTTATCAATGTCACGGCTGGCAAAGCGTTGCGAGAGATGGGCTTGATGGGCTGCCAAAATACTCACCCCAAATCGTCCTGACTTGAGAATGGCGTTGTAGGTTGGCAATGTACTATTGAGACATACGAGTAATAGTTGTGGTTGGAGTGAAAGTGAACAAAACGAACTTACCGTCATCCCATACCGTACATTATCATAGACCGTGGTGACCACGGTGACTCCACTAACAAAACTTCCCATTGTTTTGCGGAACGTTGCATCGTCCACTGGCATGCATACACCTTTTTTCTGTATCGACTTCGACACGGTACATACCCTATTATAGTCAATTACCATCCCTTCGCCAAAAACAGACCATCCATTCAGCGTAATACCATCGTTCTGTTGAATTATGCAGGATATGCAATGGTTGTGTAATCCAAAAAACCACCGGAGCGCAGGCGTTTTTATCATGCAAGTGCAGTGGGAATTGGTTGAATAGGAATAACGCACTTGTCGGCATGCCCAAATAGGGGAAATGAACGATATCGATTACCAAACAATGCGTAAGCAATGTTACACTATACAAAATGGCAAAACAGCATTGGCTGATTAAGTGGAGCAGTGACCCATGCAAAATACGATTGCGATGATTATTGCGAGTATTCCCACCATATTGTTGGTGGTCGGGATTGTGTTGGCGACAGTAGTGCTGGCGCGCCGGATACGGACCATGGTGCACACGGGAGTGGTGCGGATGGGCATGCCCGTCGAAATTGCGACGGTGGCTGCAAGCAGTAGCAACGCGGTTATTTTGGTGTTGGGGATTGCGATTGCTTTCGCCCAAGCGGGTTGGGTGACTGCGGCATCGAGTTTTGTGGCTGGGCTTGGCATTACTGGTATCATCGTTGGTTTTGCCTTACAAGACACCATCAAAAATTATGCTGCCGGCGTGATGATTCTCTATCATCGCCCATACCATGTTGGCGATGATGTGCAATTAGGGGCGATTCGTGGTTTGGTCACCGCATTGCGGTTGCACATGACGATTTTGCGGCGTGAAGACGGCATCATCGTCGAAATTCCGAGTAGCGTTATCACCAATAGTACCATCATCAATTACACGCGGGCAGGCTTGCGTCGGATTACTATCCGGATTACGCTCGAACGCAATATCGACATCGAAACTATTGTGCGCGATCTGACCGATGTATTGCGACGGACGCCCCATGTGGTAAATGAACCACTCCCTACCGTATCAGTTATTGGCATGGAAGGTGAACAGATCGTATTTGATGTGGGTGTGTGGGCGAGCGCGAGTGATGATGTGAGTGGGGCAACCCGCACGCACGCAATGGCGACAATCGATCGCTTCTTGGTTGCGACACAACCAACCAAACGCAATAAAAGTTCATTGAAAATATCAGTCTAACCAAACACTGAGCGCCGCAATATACTGCGACGCTCAGTGTACATGAACGAAAAAGACGACGTGTTAGCGATTGTCGTCGCGGGAGAGGTAAAACGTCATGCTATGCAACACCGTAATTGGGTCGATATAGCGCACCCACACACCCTCTGGCACCTGTAATACCGTCGGTGCATAACTCAACAACGCCCGTACTTTGGCTTTGACGAGCACATTTGCGACTTGTTGGGCACGGTCAGCCGGAACAGCGATAATCGCCATTTCGATATTGCGTTGTGGGATGGTTTGGGCAATGTAGTCACTATGCGTAATTACAATGCCATTGACCGATTTACCGACTTTGTCGGGGCTCGCATCGAACACCGCCGCAATATGAATTCCCTGCTCACGAAATCCCTCGTAGCGAATAAGGGCTTCACCGAGCTTACCAGCTCCGACGAGCGCAACAGCCCACGAACGGTCTAATCCAAGGATATGCTCGATTTGATCGAGCAATCGTTCGACGTCATATCCGATTCCTTGTTTGCCGAATTCACCAAAATACGACAAATCTTTACGAATCTGTGCAGCCGTCACATTGATTCGCTCGCCGAGTTCTTGCGACGAAACAGAATTGATGCCGTCGCGCAGTAAATAGCGCAGACTGCGGGCATAAAGTGGTAATCGCCGGACTACAACGTCGGGTGGAGTGATGGTACGATTCACCGAATCCCTCCTGAAATCGCACAATAAATATGAAAATATGTGCAATACAAACATAAAAAAAGCATAGCACTATTTTTCACAACATGCAAGCGTAAGCGCTTTATCACGATAGTGCATGGTATAATGCCGCAGTAATAGCCAAAATGCGTGCGCTTTGATGCGGTGTTTCACAAATTACGCTGTAAGAAATAACCAATAGTGTATTATATACGGTACAGTAATGACCGTGAAGTTGTTGATTGGAGTGCGTCCTGTGCAAAAGAAACCTGCGATAGCAGCCCTGTCGTCTATGCGATCTGTGCGCCATGGCGCACCGCCTGTGCCGGTGGTAGCCCGCTTATCTGCCAACGAAAATCCACTTGGTGCATCCCCCAAAGCCATAACCGCAGTCCAAGATGCCGTCGCCAATATGCATCGCTATGCCGACCCCAATACGACGCAATTGCGCGCTGCGTTGGCTACCCAACTCGGCGTGACCCCCGATATGGTGCTTTGTGCCAACGGTTCAGACGAACTCATCCTCTTGACCGCACTGGTCTATTTAAACCCCGGCGATGAAGTCGTGATGGCCAATGGCACGTTTATTAGTTACTACATTCGCACCCAACTGATGGATGCCGTCCAGAAGCGGATTCCCCTAGTCAAAGGCGGGCATGATCTCGCTGCGATGGCCGACGCCATTACCGCACACACAAAGATGGTACTGATTTGCAACCCCAACAACCCCACCGGTGTCACTAATGGTGCTGCCGAAATGCAACGGTTTTTGGCACGGGTACCAGACCATGTGTTGGTAGTAGTAGATGAAGCCTATATCGAATACGCCACCCGTACCGACTTCCCTGATATGATTAGTGAAATCCGTAATGGTCGCAAAAACATCCTCGTGTTACGCACCTTTGCCAAAATATACGGGTTAGCCGGTCTGCGCCTCGGCTATGCAGTCGCCGATCCCGATATGCTCGACTACATTAGCCGCGCCCGCCCCGTGTTTGATGTCAATTGTCTGGCCATGGTGGCTGGCGTAGCTGCCTTGACCGACAGCGAGCATGTGGCTGCCAGTCAAGCACACGCCAATCACGCCCGGGCTTATTTTCAAGATGAATTAACCACCCTTGGCTTGACCCCGTTTGCCAGCGAAACAAACTTTATTGCCATACCAATTGGTGGTGAAGGAAGTGATGCGCAAATCGTCCGGGCCATGGCCGAGCGCGGTATCGCCATTAATGGACTGGGGGCGTGGGGATTACCCGGCGTCATTCGGATTTCGTTTGGGACACCTGAGGAAAACACATTGTGTATGACGGCACTTCGTGAAGTGCTGCTCCAACAATAACTAAGCGCGTTTTGTACGAGGTATTATGAAAATCATCGTTGTGGGAACTGGGTTCGTTGGACTTTGTCATGCCGCCGTTTGTTCGGAATACGGTCACGAAGTCTATGCATACGATATTAACCCGGTCCGGATTGCTGCCTATCAAACAGGCAAAATCGAAGAAATCGAACGCTTTATCAATGAACCAGGCTTGCCTGCGGTTATTGCCGAAACGCTCAATCGTTATCTGTTTTTTACGACTGATGTTACCCCCCATATCGAGGGCGCAGACGCTATATTCCTCTGTTTACCGACTCCTCCCAATCCTGACGGATCGTCTGATCTCAGCTATTATTTTGCTGCGGTAGAATACCTCGCTGAATTGTTGGCCAAACGAGTAGATCAACGGCGGGTGGTCGTCATCAACAAAAGCACCGTGCCGATTGGCACCGCCCGCGCCCTCGAGGGAGTCCTCAACAAACATGGCGTCCCCAATATCGGTGTGGCCTCGAACCCCGAATTCCTCCCCGAAGGGGATGCCGTCGAAAAATCCCGTCGCCCTGACCGCGTCGTGGTGGGGGCCGATAGTGATGCCGATTTTCGAATTTTGCGCCGGATTTATTCGCAATTCGTCAATCACGTCCGCATCCGTTATATCGAAACCACCCCCGAAACCGCCGAAGCCATCAAATATGTCGCCAACACGTTGCTGTTGACCTACGTTTCGTTTTGGAATGGTGTGGGTGCCCGTTTGGGCGAAACCTTCCCCAATGTACGTATGGAAGATCTCAAACGTGGTGTCACTGCTGATGGCCGGATTAGCACGTGGGGCTCGTATGTGGGAATCGGGGCAGGAGGCTCTTGCTTTGGCAAAGATGTCCAATCACTCATCTATCAACTTACGTCGCGCGATCAAGACGCCAAATTACTCCAATCAGTCTATGATATCAACGAATATCAAAAAGTCTATTTGCTTGACCGCGCTGAACAAGAAGCAGACTTTTCGTTTGCCAACAAAACAATTGCCGTGTTGGGTGTGGCCTTCAAACAACGCACCAACGATATTCGTGATTCATCGGGAATGAAAGTTATCGAAGGGTTACTCGGTCGTGGCGTGAAATCAATTCACGTCTATGATCCGATGGCGATGACCGAGGCCCGTCATGCCTATGACCCGGTCAAGAATCCATTGTTTGAAAAAATTAGCTACCACGAGTCTGTCAAAAGTGCCTTGCATGCCACTGATGCGCTGTTTATTGCCACTGACTGGGAAGAATTCCGTGGTTTGTCACGCACCATTGAACTGAATGCACAAAAACCGTATTTGGTGATTGATGGTCGGCGCATGATTCCTGATTATGCAGAATTGACCGATCAAGGCTTTCACTACCTTGCCGTAGGGTCGCCATTCGTCGGTTAAATGTTTCACGTGGAACAATTTGCTGGTACCTAGCAACATCCCCCGTACATGTTATTTGTACGGGGGATGCTGTTATTTGGTTATATGGGGAATTTGCCTGACATCACATCGTATCGAGTAAGGCGTCACGCATCAGTTCAAATGGAGGGGTAAGCCCTGTCCAGTGATGAAATGCGAGCATCGCTTGGCGTGCCAACATCCCAACCCCATCGTAGCCTTGGGCGCCACTGGCCTTGGCGTCAGCCAAGAGTTGGGTGGGGCGATAGACCATGTCGTAGACGGTCATCTGATTGTTGAGGAAGCGGGCCGGGAGCGGTGTATCGTTGCCATGCCAGCCAAGGGTGGTTGCGTTGACGATGAGTTTCGCAGAGCCAATGATTTCTGCCAGGTCGGGGGCATCGGGGGTGGCAAAGGTCATAATGGGATCGGAATCAAGGGTATAGAGCACATCGGCGAGCAATTCTTCGGCGCGTTCGATGGTGCGATTGATGATGGTGATGTGGGCAGCGCCGGCATGTGCGAGGGCAAAGGCGGCTGCGCGGGCAGCGCCACTTGCGCCGAGGATGATCGTTTCGAGGCCCTTGGGATTTAATTGACAGACATCGGTGATTTCTTGGAGAAATGCGGGTGCGTCGGTATTGGTGCCACGTAGGCGGCCGTCGGGCAGGCGAATGATGGTATTGGCGGCCCCAATTTGACTCGCAATGTCATCGATTTCGTCAAGCAGTGGCAAGATTGCTAATTTGTGTGGCAACGTGACATTGGCACCGTACATATGGGGGGCACGGAGTGAATTGATGCGATCAGGAAGTTCTGCAAGCGGAGTATGCCAGCGCTCGTATTGGGCTGGTAAGCCAAAGTACGCAAATGCGGCATTATGCATGGCAGGTGATTTACTATGAGCCACCGGATCACCGATTACTCCAGCAATACGTATGGGGGGTGTTGACATGAAAACTCCGGCGTTATGGTTGGCAGGTGAGATATTGTTGCTCAAATGCCAAGAATTCGTTGTAGCTACTCGCAAAGTTGTGTTTGCCGGGGGTCTCGCATGAGGCCACAAAATAGAGATAATTGGCAGTTGCATCGGGGCGGGCCGCAGCGCGCAAGGCAGTTAAGCCTGGGGTGCTAATCGGTCCTGGGGGCAGTCCATTTTGGACACGGGTATTGTATGGTCCTGGGGCTGCGTTGATTTGGTCGATGGTGAGATTATCAAGTTTGGGCCACCAATTGGCACTGGTGCCAAGGATGTATTGGACGGTGGGGTCAGATTGTAATTTACCGCCGCCAGTTTCGCCGGCGTTTTCTGGTTTGAGGCGATTCCAAAACACTGCAGACACCAATGCCATTTCGTCTTGGCGAGTGGCCTCGCGTTGGATAATCGAGGCCATCGTGACGATTTGATGCACGGTGGTATCGGGGACTTGGACTTCGCGTTCGATGGTGGCGTATTGTTCGTCGAAATGCCCCAACAGTAGTTCAACCACATCCGTGATACTCGCGGTTTCGTAGATGCGGTAGGTATCGGGAAAGAGGTACCCTTCGAGTGTTGCCCCTTCGGGGAGGCTACTCAGATAAATATGCCCTTTGCGGAAGCGATCTGCTGATGTGAAGGCACTGAGTGCAGTTTGTTGATCAACAGTCAGGATTCCTGCGTTACCAACCACCGCTGCGATTTCTTCGATACGCATACCTTCGATGAGCGTGATTTGGACTTCTTTGACCCGGCTTTGTTGTAACGCCACCATGACTTCATTCATGGTCATGTTTTGGCGTAACAAAAAATTACCGGCTTGTAATTTGCTGTCGAGCTGTTGCATGCGTGCTAATCCCACAAACAACAAGGGTTGGCGGATGATTTTTTGTTCGGCGAGGCGTGAGGCAATTGAGTATGTTGCCTCGCCTTGTGATACCACGAATTCGAGTGGAGTGTCGTCACTGCCACCGGGGCGACGAATTTCGGCAGAAACAAGCATGACCACCGCAGTAGCCACGATTGCAAGTATTGCCAACATCAAAAACACAACACGAAAAAAACGAACCACGACAGCACCTTTCGGCAATATCTACGGTGTAGGAGTAGCGGGTAATAATGGGTCAACGGTAGGCGCAACCTCAAGCGTTGCAGTTTCTACAATCGGGGCAACGGTTGGTTCTGCTACGGTGGTAGGTTCTGGTGTGGTAGTCATCGCCGGTATGCGGGTAGGCAATTGGATGTCTTCAATGGGCAGTGCAGTATCGGGTGCACTGACCAATGATTGATTAATCCACCCAGCGCCGTCACTCGAGCTAATCGAGGAGGTCGCGGAACGCTTGGCGCCAAGTGCGATTTTGAACCACGTGCGATCGGGTGTGGTGGCCAAATAGATAATTTCATCACCGTCAACGACTTGACCGACCACGTTATTGGTTTGAATAGCGGGTTGGCTGCGGACGTTGCCTGGATTGATAATCATGCCAGGCACGGTTTGGGCTACCCCTGGTGTCGGAGCTGCCGTATCAACAGTGGGGGTGATTTGTGGTTCGGGGATTATTGCGCCATCTTCGCTGGTGGTGGTTGCCGTTGGTTTGACCCCGATCGTGCTGACTTCACTGCGCACCCGTTCGAGTACATTCCAGGCTAACACGAGTGCCAACAACAATACGACAGTCGACACCGCCGTCTTGAGGATGTCCATTGCTTTGACAAACAAATTGCTGCCTTGCATCTGGTCAATTGCACTTTGGGCTACCCCGGCAATTGATTCCCCCCATGTCGTTTTGCTACGATCGTCACGAGCGATTTTGCGTAAGGCAAACAAGGCTCGCGTATTGCCGACAACAGATAATGAACGCACCACGCTCCAGCGCACATTGCTGTTGGGGTGGCTCAGTGCATCAATTAATGGTTGGGCCGCGCGGCGGTCACCGATCTCGCCAAGGATTTCTGCAGCCCGGTACGCAATTAACCAGGGTCCGTCAGGATTGAGGGCATTGAATAGCGCAGGAAGCGCTGCAGCGCCGAGCGACACCAATTCTTCGGGTGCATGTATGTGCGCCGGACTGTCAGGATCGCCGAGTGATTGCACGAGTGTGAGACAGCGATCATACACGACACCCGAGGTTGCAATGGGGGCAGTCTGGCCATACCCACTTACCGTGGTGGTCACGGTTTGCAACAACTTGTCGAGGTATGAGCTAGCGCTAGCACGGGTAGTACGATTTTTGAGTAAATCACGCTGACGAATTCGCAATTGGGTTGATTGGCTTGTTTCGGCGTTGGCACGGTCAGTGGTGCCTCGTCGAGGGTCGCGTGGGCGCGTATCTTGATCCATGCTGTCAACTCTATCCTACATACAGAGTGAAAATGTGAACACAACAAAGCATTACTGTGCAATTACATGCCATTGTAGCATTATCAATTACCGACCGTCAACGTTTGATAATCGCGGTAATCAGCGTTTTTGCTGATAATCGACTGATTTGACCGTATTTTCTCGCGAATTCGGCGAAAGAGGTTCGCTTGTCCCACGCGATGTATGACAGGATACGTGGGGACACGCACGCGTACCCCTTCACGCGCGCTCCGTCGTGGCGGTCCCCACTGCAACCTGGTCGTGATTTTGTGTGTGCAATCAAACTCACGGTACAATGAAATGCAAGGTGAACCGGTATACAAAGGATCGCAAATGCCTGGTTTTTTGGCTGATGCCGACCTGACGGCCAACCCGATTGAACTCCGCCGGCAACAAATCAGTGAGTATATCGATTTAACCAGTAGCAACCCCACCAGTAATGGGTTGCTCTTTCCTGGCGATATTTTGGCTGACGCCGCTGCTCCCTATTGGCAGACACGGCGCTACCAACCTAATCCCCGCGGCTTATTGCCCACCCGCCAGGCGATTGCCGATTATTATGCCCAGCGCACACCGGCACTTATCCTTGATCCCGAACAAGACATATTTGTCACCGCGAGTACTAGTGAAGCCTATGCCCTCTTGTTTGCCTTGCTGACCAATCCCGGCGATAACGTGCTCGCGCCGCAGATTTCTTACCCGCTGTTTGAATACTTGGCCGAAATGTTCCGCATCGAATTACGCAGCTACCCACTCGACCCTCAGCGGGGCTGGCGCATCGACCCGTGGCAACTTGCCCGCCTGAGTGACGAGCGTACCCGCGCCGTGTTGATTGTATCGCCCCACAACCCGACCGGCATGGTGGTCAAGCAAGCGATTCCGGTATTGCAATGGCTGGGGTTGCCGATTATTTGCGACGAAGTCTTTGCCGAAATGCCCTACACCATCCCGCATGTCCCCCCGTTGGCTGCCTTGATGCCCCAAGTGCCGGTGTTTACCCTCAACGGTATCTCAAAAATGTTTGCCTTGCCTGACCTAAAACTGGGCTGGGCGGTGGTGAATCCGCCGGCCCGTCAATACGCCGACCGCCTCGAAGTGCTCAATGACACCTTGCTCGGCGCCAATGCCTTGACCCAATTTATGTTGCCGACGATTATGCACCGCGGTCAAGACTTTGTGGTGCAGCAACGGCAAGTGATTCAAAAAAATATCGCCACCGTCATGAATATGCTCGCCGATTTGGAATGTGTGCGGGTGCGTGCCCCTGACGCGGGGTATTATTTGTTTATCGAAGTGTTGACGACCCAAGACGAAGAAGCGGTGGTGCTGCAGTTGCTCGACGCCGGCGTCTTTGTGCATCCAGGATTTTTCTTTGGTTATGACCAAGGCTGCTTTGTGGTGTTGTCGTGTTTGGTGGCCGAACCACGACTTTCGCTCGGTGTGCAACGCTTAATAGACGGATTGCGTCTGATAGTGGCGTCAGATTGCTAACGTAGCTTTTTGTTTTAAGGAAAAAAATGAGTAACGACCATTCTACTGCCGATGAACAACTCTTATTAGCCCCCCACGAAAGTCGCCCCTTTAACCGCACCGATACCTGGCGGGTGTTGCGTATCATGAGTGAGTTTGTGGCCGGCTTCGATGATTTGGCGACCCTTGGTCCGGCGGTGACGCTGTTTGGGTCGGCGCGCATCAAAAGTGACGACGACCTCTATCAAGCCACCGTCGATACTGCCCGTTTGCTTGGTGAGGCCGGCTACGCCATTATTACCGGTGGTGGTCCTGGTGTAATGGAGGCAGGCAATCAAGGGGCGCGCTTGGCGGGGGTGCCCTCGATTGGGCTCAACATCGAATTACCGTTCGAACAGCACGTCAACCCCTATGTCAGTCAATCACTCGAGTTCCGCTATTTTTTTGTGCGCAAAACGATGCTGGTGAAATACGCCACGGCGTTTGTGTTTTTCCCCGGCGGATTTGGCACGCTCGACGAGTTGTTTGAAGCGATTACGCTAGTGCAGACGGGTAAAGTCCACAACTTCCCCATTATCTTGTACGATTCTCAGTATTGGCATGGGTTGTTGCAATGGTTGCGCACCAATGCGGTGGAGCGTCGCATGTTGAGCGAAGCTGAACTAGCCCTCTTGCAGATTGTCGATACCCCCGCCGCCGTGCGCGATATCATCGTGACAGCCACTGCCGACCATGTCGAGCGTGAGCAAGCCGCCCGTGATGAATTAGCCCGCGTCCATCGCCAAAAATAATGCGGTGCTACGATGGTGGTGTGTTTATTGTTTGGATTCATCGGTGGCGATTTCATCGAGCAAATCGCTTTGCCAGCGCTCCAGCCACGTAAGCGCGGCATGCAGGCGGGCGGGGGGCATGGCGCGGAGGGAGTGGATCTGGAAGACCCGTACCAACCCCACAAAGATCCCCAAGTAGTCGTTGCGTTTGCGCAACGTGGCTGAAGTCATGGCGGTTTGGCGGGTCAGCTGCACCAGTTGGGTGGCGCCCGCATCGCTAAGCTGGGCGGCAGTTTGTGATTCGTGTTGGGCGATTTGGGCGTCGAGCTCACGCTCTCCGAGCAGTTGGTGGCGCGCCACGGCGGCGATTTCTTGGGCCTGTACATAGGCTTGGTGGAGGTTGTCTTGTTGATAGCGGGCCCCTACAAAGACATCTTGGGTGGTGGCGCCGTTGGGTTTGAATTGTTGCCACAACACCGACGCGACTTCGATTTGCCATTGGGCCAGCAGACTACCCGGTTTGCTGGGGAGCATACTCAACCACAACGGCACCAAATCGACCCGCAAGCAGAGTGCAGGTAGGCGATTGCCCTGCTCATCGTGGATCCACAGCGGCTTGAGCCCGGTCGCGAGTACGGGGATGCGCCTAATGGTGCGCTCGTAGCTAGTGGGGGCGAGGTCGAGGCTACGGAGTACGTGGCGTACGGGAATGTATTGTTGGTTGGGGTCAATCCCCAACATGGTCAAAATGTCGGCAGTCGCATAGAATGACGTAGGAATGGTTGGCATACCGGCCTCCTTTGTGATGGTTGTAGCGCAGGTGTTTGCACAGTATTGTGCGCAAAACCATGCGTATGCTGATAATAACATGGTGGCTCACCTGTGGGGCTTGGTCCACCAAATTACCGGAGGAATAGTATGGCGCGTGTGCTTTATTTTGATTGTTTTTCGGGCATCAGTGGTGATATGACCCTCGGCGCCCTGTGTGACGTGGGCCTCGATGTGGGCGAATTGCGGATCATGCTCAATGGGCTCGCCGTGCCCGGTTGGCAAATCGAGGCTCGTGCCGAAATGCGCAGTTGGTTATCGGGCACGCAGATGTATGTCGAGGCCCCCGAGCAGACCACCCATCGCCATTTGCACGATGTCAATCAAATCATCACCAACGCCCAACTCCCCGCGCGAGTCAAACGTGATGCCTTGGCAATGTTTACCACGCTCGCCGAAGCCGAAGCCAAAGTGCATGGCGTCACCCCCAACGACGTCCACTTCCACGAAGTAGGCGCCCTCGATGCGATTGTCGATATTGTGGGGGTGGCGGCCGGACTCTATTTGTTGGGGATTGACAAAGTCTATGCCTCCCCATTGCCGTTGGGCAATGGTTGGGTACGGGCGGCGCATGGCGAATTGCCCGTGCCTGCGCCTGCCACGCTCAATATTTTGAGTGCGGTGCAAGCGCCGATTATCCCCGATGCCGCCACGTTTGAATTGGTGACCCCCACGGGGGCGGCGATTGTGGCCACCTTGGCCGAATTCCGGCGTCCCGCCATGCAGATTACCCGGGTGGGGTACGGTTTTGGCCGCAAAAAGAGCGAGCGTCCCAATGCCTTGCGGGTCTGGTTGGGTGACACGACCACTCCCGCCGATACTGTCATCCAACTGGAATGTAACATCGATGATCAGACGGCTGAGCAATTGGCGTATGTGTGTGAGTTGTTGCTACACCAAGGGGCGCGTGATGTCTGGCAGACGCCTATTTTGATGAAAAAAGGTCGGGCCGCCATCATGTTGTCAGTGTTGTGCGACGAACCTCACGAAGCGGCGTTGGTCGATACGATTATGCGCCAAACCAGTACCCTCGGGATGCGCCGTCAAAGCGTCGAACGGCATGTGGCCGCGCGGGCATTTACGACGGTGACCACTCCCTATGGTGATATTCGTGTCAAGCACAAAATATGGCAGGGTGATGCGGTGGGTGCCGCCCCCGAATACGCCGATTGTGCTGCGGCTGCCACGCAGCATGGTGTATCAATTCAGCAGGTTTATGCCGCTGTTCAAGCATTGTTAACACAACGATGATATATAGTAGGTTTTTTTCGTGTATACTACTTAGTATCCAACTATGTCTTAATGAAAAGGCAATGTGACCACGATGGTCGGCGATTGGTGCCAAGCCATTGTCATGTATGAGGAGGATTAACGTTGGAATTATTGCAAACAATCAAAAACCGCATCGCATTGGTATTCCCAGGCCAAGGATCGCAGTACGTAGGCATGGGGCGTTTGTTGTACAACGCTTCACCGGCGGCGCGGCGTATTTTTGATCGTGCAGATGAAGTGCTAGGATTCTCACTTACCACGCTCTGCTTTGAGGGACCTCAAAGTGAGCTCGATGATACGATAAATGCGCAACCAGCGATTTTGGCGGTAAGTATCGCCTGCCTCGATGCCTTGCGTGAGCGACTCAATCCCCTCGGTGTCAATATATTGCCTGCCATGGTGGCTGGACATAGTCTCGGTGAGTTTACCGCCATGGTAGCCGCCGGCGCCATCGAATTCGAAGAAGCCTTGTTGCTGGTGCGCGAACGCGGCCGCTTGATGAAAGAATCTTCCATTGAGCGCCCGGGTGGCATGGCGGCGGTGATTGGTTTGAACGAACAGCAGCTCCAAGCAGTGGTCGACGAGTCACAAGCTCACGGCGTCGTGACCATGGCCAACTCCAATTCCCCCGGCCAAACGGTATTGTCGGGCGAAGTGGGGGCCTTGTTGTGGGCCATGGATTTGGCCAAAGCGCGTGGTGCCAAACTCGTACAACGCTTGGCGGTATCGATTGCCTCGCATTCGCCATTGATGCAACAAGCCTCGGTGCATTTTTCTGAATTGTTGAGCCAGGTCAATATGCGCCCACCAATTGTGCCGTTGATTGCCAACATTAGTGCGCAAATGCTCAATTCGGTCGAGGAATTGCGCCACGAACTCAACGGTCAATTGACCCGCCCCGTGCAGTGGACCAACAGCGTCCACACCATGGTCGAACACGGCGTCGAGACCTTCATCGAGCTTGGCCCCAAGCAAGTATTGACCGGCTTGATTCGCCGCATCAACAGCCAAGTACAAACCTTGAGCCTGTCTGATGTCGAAATCGTCAAATTATTGTATCCAACAGAAAACGATGCTACGGCATCGCTCACTGCCTAAATGAGGCCTTAATATATGCGACGTGTGGTAATTACTGGAGTCGGTGCGGTGACGCCGTTAGGCAATGATATGGCAACCACCTGGCAAGCCCTGTGTGACGGCCAGAGTGGTGTGCGCCCGATTACCCGATTTGATGCAAGTGGCTATGCCGTGCGGATTGCCGGCGAAGTCCAAAACTTTGTGCTTGATGTGGCGATTGATCCGCGTGAAGCGCGCCGGGCGTCACAATATGTGCGCTATGCCCTCAATGCCAGCCTCGAAGCGCTACGCAACGCCCAACTCGACCCCGCTACCATGGATCGTGAACGCCTCGGCGTGATTTACGGCACCGGTGCCGGTGGGATTGATTTGATTAGCGACAATGTCGAAATCCTGCGTGACAAAGGAACGCGCCGTGTCGCCCCCACCCTGATCGCTAACATGATTGACGATGCGGCGTCGGGCTATATCGCCATCCAAACCGGCGCTCTGGGCCCCAATATGGCGATTGTGGCGGCCTGTTCGACGGGTGGCCACAATATCGGCGAAGCCTACGAAACCATCCGCCGGGATGACGCCGATGTGATTATTGCCGGCGGCGCCGAATCACCCATCGTGCCCGTAATTGTGTCGTCGTTTACCAATATGCGTGGTCTGGCTGGCGACAACGAAAACCCCGCCGCCGCCTGCAAACCATTCGACGCCCGGCGTGACGGCTTCGTGCTGTCCGAAGGCGCTGGCGCCGTCATCCTCGAAGAACTCGAGCATGCCTTGCGGCGTGGTGCCCCCATCATTGCCGAGGTGATTGGCTATGGCAATAGCAACGATGCCAAAGATATGATTGCCGCTGGTGACGATGGTGCTGGTCCGGCGCGAGCCATGAAAATGGCCATCCGCAAAGCAGGCATCGACCCTCTGACCGTTGATTACGTCAATGCCCATGGTACGGGTACGCCACTCAACGACATGGCCGAAACCCGCGCCATCAAAATCGTCTTTGGCGATCACGCCTATCAAATGCTGGTCAATTCTTCCAAATCAATGCTAGGGCATATGATGGGTGCTGCGGGTGCTGTCGAATGCATCATCGCCGCCTTGAGTGTGCAGCACGGTGTAGTCCATCCCACCTTGAATCTGGTCGAAGCAGATCCTGAATGTGACCTCGATTATGTGCCAGGCGTGGCCCGTCAGGCCGATGTGCGTATCGCCTTGTCCAACTCGATTGGCCTAGGTGGGCATAATTCGGCACTGATTGTCCGCCGCTACGAAGCCTAGGCAGTCTATAAATCAAACGGTGGACAGCACACTTCGTGCTGCCCACCGTTTTTTTGTATTACCACGATTATTTTTGTGCCACCGTGCGGGCCAGCATCACGTCGTGCGCATGCCGTTCAATCGTATCGTCGAGGGGCGGGAGGCTGACGGTGCCGTAGCGCCGCTCCAGCGCTTGGGTGATGAGGTAATCGGCAAAGTGGGGGTTCTTGGGTAACAGCGAGCCATGCAGGTAGCATCCAAAGGTGTTGTAGACCTGTGCGCCCTCACTGCCGTCTTCGCCGTTGTTGCCCGCCCCCGCCAAGACCCGCCCCAGTGGGCGGGCGCCACTGCCCACATAGGTGCGCCCACTATGATTTTCGAAGCCAATCAAGGTATGCGGCGCAATTGGCAAATCGGTTTGTACGGCCAAATTGCCGATCAGGCGTTTGGTGCCGCCGATGGTATGCACGTCGAGGGCGCCGATGCCGGGCAGTTTTTCGCCAGTATGGGTCAAAAAATAATTCCCTAACAGCTGATAGCCACCACAGATGGCCAGCATCACCAGTCCATCGCGCAACGCCGCACATAAATTGACTCCGTGGCGTTGCACAAAATCGTCGGCGATGAGTGATTGGCCACTATCTTGGCCACCCCCAAAAAAACAAATATCGTAGGCTGCCCAGTCAATCTGCATGCCGGGCTGGATGGCAGTGACCTCGTATGCCACATTGCGCCAGGCACAACGCTGTTGCAAGGCGATGATATTGCCCCGATCACCATAAATATTCATCTGTGCGGGATAAATATGCCCGATACGTAGTTGCATAAGGCCTCCTTTTCGCATATAGATGCATTTTATCACGCTTTGTGGCTATACCCACAAATCCCACAGTATCCCACATTTAATGTGGGATACTGTGGTTATCCACGCCTTATACGCCAACAATCCACCAGTTATCCACAATTCAATGTGGGATATGTGGATAACTTTTTATGACCAAAAAATGTGGGTAATTGTGGGATAGGTGGTTTTTTTGGCAGTCTAATCACAGAGTTGGGATAATGTGGGATAGTTTGGTTATCCACATTTTACACATCCACCTCAAACCACGTTTTAGCGCATTAGGATGCTAATTTGCGATAATGTGGGATAATTTTAGTTATCCACATTTTGTGGATAACTTTTGGGCGTTGACGATTACTACAAGGCACTTTAGAATACATGTAACGAAAGCGAGGCGACGATGGTGCATGTATTACATATCGCTGATTTGCATATTGGGGTCGAAAATTACGGTCATTTTGATGTAACGCGTGGTATGCACACGCGCTTAATAGATTTCCTGGCCCGCTTGGACGAAGCCATTGATATTGGCATTGCCCGCGGTGTTGATTTGGTGTTGATTGCGGGCGATATGTTCAAAAACCGCAACCCACCGCCGCGGTTGCAACGCGAATTCGCCGAGCGGATTCGGCGCTTGCACGAGCACAAAATCCCCGTGTTGATGGTGGTCGGCAATCACGACGTGGCACCGGGGCGGGATTCGGCTAATTCAGTCAGTGTCTACGAGGGCTTACAATTTGCGGGTGTCGATATTGCCCGCAAGCCAGCGGTATATCGCTATCAGACCGCCCACGGCGCATTGGCGATTATCGCCATGCCGTGGATAATGCGCGAAGTGTTTTTGAGTAACAACGATGCGTTGCGGCTGGTGGGGTTGAGCGAACAAGAAGCCGAGATTTTGCGGGTGGTCGAGGCCTATATCGCCGACCAGACCGATATCCTGCTCGCCGAAGATCCCCAGCGCCCGATTATCGTTACCTATCATGGTACGGTTGCCGGTGCGGTGTCCGGTTTTGAAAAACAATTGACGCTAGGACGTGAAATCCAACTCCCCCAATCGGTGCTCACGCCGATGGGGGTCGATTATGTGGCGCTGGGGCATGTGCACAAACACCAATGTCTGCGCCAAGCGCCGCCGGTGGTCTACTCAGGGAGTATCGAGCGCATCGACTTTGGCGAAATCAACGAAGCCAAAGGATGTGTGCTGGTGGCGTTTGCTGGTAAACAGGCCAGCTGGGAATTTGTGCCGTTAGCGAGCCGGCCATTTATTGAAATAACTGTCGATGTGCAACAAAGTGGTGATACGCCAATGGAGCGGATCGAGTTAGCGATAAGCCGCAAAACCCTGACCGATGCCATCGTCAAACTGGAAATCACCGTTGCGCCCGCCCAAAAATCATTGGTGAGTGAGCGTCAGATTCGGCAACTCTTTGTGCAAGCCGAAGTGGCGCATGTGGCGCGGATTGTCATCGAAACGCCTGAGCAAAAAGAAAACCGCAAGGTTGATGTCACGCGCTCCGACGATATTCCGCCACCGCTGGTGGCGCTCGAAAAATACCTGCGTAAAAAAGAGCAGTCTGAACAAGAACTTGCCCTGATTTTGGAACTGGGCCGGACAATTATCGAATCACGCGATGGGGCGTGATTTGTGTAAAGGCGTGATATGAAAGCAGTTGTCATGGCGGGTGGTGAAGGATCGCGGTTGCGACCGTTGACCCTCAATCGCCCCAAACCAATGGTGCCAATGGTGGACCGTCCGGTGATGGGACACATCGTCGAACTCCTCAAACGTCACCAGATTACCGATATCGTGGTGACGGTGCAGTATATGGCCAATGTCATCCAAGATCACTTTGGGGATGGTTCGGCGTTTGGGGTCAATATCACCTACTCCCTCGAAGATCGCCCATTGGGGACGGCCGGCAGTGTCAAACGCGCTGAATCGTTGCTCCAAGAGCCGTTTTTGGTGATATCGGGGGATGCGGTCACCGATATCGACCTCACCAAAGTCTGCGCCCACCACCAGGCCACTGGCGCAATTGCCACCATGACGCTGACCCGTGTCCCCAATCCGCTCGAGTTTGGGGTGGCGATTTGTGACGAGGCCGGATATGTGCGTGAGTTGGTCGAAAAACCGAGTTGGGGTGAGGTTTTTTCAGATACGGTCAACACCGGCATTTATGTATTTGATCCGGCGATTTTTGATTTGATTGAGTCGGATAAAGCGGTCGATTGGGCCAAACATGTATTCCCCCGCCTGCTCGAATCCCCGCAGGGCATCGCAGGGTGTGTGGTCGATGGTTATTGGACTGATGTAGGCACCATTGAAGAATATATGCGGGCGACGCGTGACTATTTGAACGGCAAAGTCAATTTGCCGCGCATCGGGCGCCGGCTCAATGACGACGTGTGGGTTGATGGTGATGTCGAAATCGCTCCCGATGCCATATTGCACGGGCCACTCTATCTGGGCTTTGGTGCCAAAATCAAAAGTGGCGCGCACATCATCGGACCTACCGTTATCCGCGATTATTCCATCATCGATGCCGGTGCCATCATTGACCGCAGTATTATCTGGCGCAACTCGTATGTGGGTGAGCGCGCCGAGCTCCGTGGTGCGGTGGTATTACGCCAATGCAACATCAAAAGCCGAGCGGTATTGTCAGAAGGGGTGGTGGTTGGCGATCAAACCATGATTAATGCGGGCGCCGTGATTGGCAACAACGTCAAAATCTGGCCCTACAAAGAAGTCGATGAAAGTGCCACCGTCACCAGTAGCATCATCTGGGGCTCACAAGGGCGGCGGGTGTTGTTTGGCAAGCAGGGGATTACCGGCTTGGTCAACATCGATTTGACACCCGAATGGTGTGCTCGGATTGGGGCGGCTATTGGTACCGCACTGCCACTCGGATCGACGGTCACTGCCAATCGTGATTCGCATCATACGGCGCGCATGCTCAAACGGGCCATCATGGCAGGACTACCATCGGCTGGGGTGAATGTACTCGAACTGCATAGTTTGCCCTTGCCAGTGGCGCGCTATACCACCTTTGCGGCCGGAACGAGTGGGGGGATTCACCTACAGGTATCGCCCCAAGACGAACGCATGGTCGAAATCCGGATTTTTGATCGTTATGGACTCGACCTCGATACCACCAGTGAGCGGGCGATTGAGAGTATTTTTTTCCGTGAAGATTATCGCCGGGCGTATTACAACGAAATCGGTCGGATTAGTGATGCCGTCAGTGCCATCGATACCTATACTAATGCGTTTTTGAAAGCCTTGCATCCTGAAATTTTTGCTATTGCGCGGGTGTTCCAAGTGGCGGTCGATTACGACCATGCCAGTAGTTCTTCAGTGCTACCAGGGATTTTGCGCAAACTGGGGGTGCGCTCAGTCGAATTAAACGCCAACCTCGAAGATGTGTTGGTGGCGCACCAACGCGAAAACGACGCCGATCATTTGCTACGCCTCGCCCGCGTGACGCCCGTACTCGGTGCCGATATGGGCGTGCGTATCGAAGCCAACGGCGAGCGTATCTCGCTCATCGATGGCCGGGGGCGCCTGGTGACGCCGATGATAGCCTTGGCGGTGCTGGTTGACTTGATGTTGGCTGCCGAAGGTGGTGGAGTGGTGGCGGTGCCGATGACCGCGCCACGGGTGTTTGAGGCGATTGCGGCGCGCCGTGGGGGCGCAGTGGTACGCACACGGGCGTCGTTGGCGTCATTGATGCAGGTAGCCGCCAAACGGCGTGATTTGTTGTTGTTGGGTGACGGCGCCGGTGCCACAATCTTCCCGCGGTTTTATCCGGTGGCCGATGGTTTGTTTACCATCGCCAAAACGGTAGAATTGCTACTTGGCCAAGGGTTGCGCCTCGAGGATGTGATTGATTCCATCCCGGCGTTTCATACGGCGCATGCGCGAGTAGCGTGTGGCTGGGACCAAAAAGGCAGTGTGATGCGCCAATTGGGCGAACAATTCCGCGAACGCCGCCAACATACTAGTGATGGTCTGCGCATCGAAATCGATGATTTTTGGGTGTTGTTGTCGCCTGATAGCGATGGTCCTTACATCGGGGTGTATGCCGAAGGACGCGACGACGCCCATACCGCATCCCTCATCCGCCAATATAGCGAATTAGTCAAAAGCATGCAATAAATCGTTGGGATCAAAGGCGCCGGGCAACAAGGCAGCCACGCTAGTTTCGACCCAATTCCCTTGCATATTGGTCAAAAAAACGCTGGCGCGGGGGGCCAATTCAGCCATGACTTGACGACAACCGCCACACGGGCTGACGGGGCCGGGGGTGTCAGCCACCACGGCGATGGCGATGATATCACGAGCACCGACGGCCCAGGCCGATTGGATGGCGACCCGTTCGGCGCAATTGGTGCTGGGATAGGCGGCGTTTTCGATGTTGCAGCCCCCAAACACGCGCCCATCGCGAATCAGTACGGCCGCCCCCACCAAAAAATGTGAATAGGGGGCATAGGCCCGGGTGCGGGCATCGATGGCAGCATCAATAAGTTGCTGGCGGTTGATTGTAGTCATCACGTCCCCTTTGACTGTTGGCAATGGTGATTCGGATGCGGCTGGTGCGGATGCCATCAACGGCGATAACGGTGAAGGTCGCATCGTCAAAGTATGTTACCACATCGCCGATTTCACTCATGCGCCCCAGCTTTTCGGCAATAAAACCACCTATCCGATCCGACGTCTCAGAGCTGAGGGTCAAACCGGTATGATCGTTGATGTCGTCGAGCAGGACGCGGGCATCAACAGTCAGGTTGTGCGGCCCTTCCCAGACGATATCGGCGAGGATGGTGGGGTCGAATTCGTCGTTGATTTCGCCGACGATTTCTTCGAGGATATCTTCGAGGGTCACGATCCCGGTGGTGGCGCCGTATTCGTCGACTACCACGGCAAAATGCACCCGTTTGGTTTGCATGTTGTGGAGCAAGGTGTCGATTTTGATCATTTCGGGGACGTAATAGGGGTAACGCATCAGAGTAGCAATGGTGGTTGGTTTATGGCCAAACTGCAGGCTGGCCAGCAAATCTTTGGCGTACAAAATCCCAATGATGCGGTCGCTTGATTCACGGATGACGGGGATGCGCGAGTGGCCGTGGCGGGTAATCAAGGCGATGGCTTCTTGGCTGGTGGCGACGGTGTTGATGGTAATGATGTCGACACGGGGAATCATGATTTCGCGCACCAAGGTATCGCCAAAGGTGATGATGTCTTTAATCATCTCGCGCTCGTTGGGCTCGAGCAGTCCCTCGGCTTGGCCCACATTCACAATCGACAATAGTTCTTCTTCGGTGACGATGGGGGTGAGCTCGTCGGATCCTGGCGGGGTAAACAAGCGCCGGGCAATGAAGTCGATGCAGATAATCAATGGCCGGAGCAACAGCATACAGAGATAAAAGGGTCCGGCGATGAATTTGGCGGTGGCGGCCGGGTTGCGCAAGGCGACTGCTTTGGGGAGCGCTTCGGCAAACAAAATCACACTAACCGTCAAGGCCAGCAACCAGCCGAATTGATGCCAAATGGGCAATGATTGGACCAACCCAACGGTCAAGGCGGTCAGCCCAATCAAGGCCATCGTATTGAGCAACAGTAACGACACTTTGAAGCGATAGGCATCATTGATGAGGTCATACACCAAGGTCGCCCGTGATGAATGATGCAGGCCATTGAGTTGTCGGCGCGAAATGGCACTCAGCGCCGCTTCGGCCGCTGCTGCTAGGCTAATTGCCAATACACACTGGAGTATACCGAGCCAACGCAACGGTACATCAATCACGTCCACAGTAGTCCTTTACGAAAAAAGTGCACTCAACGACAAATCTTTGTGGATACGCAAAATCGCCTCGGCGAACAACGGTGCCACACTAATGGTGCGCACGCGTGAATCGGCCGAGTCAGGTGATTGCGGAATCGTATCGGTGACGATGGTCTCGACCATCTGCGAATTGCGGAGTGCGGTCAAGCCATCACCGGCAAAAATGCCATGGGTGGCACAGGCATAGACGTGGGTGGCGCCCCGTTGCAACAACGATTTGGCCGCTTCGACCAACGTGCCACCCGTCGAAATCATGTCGTCGACGATGACGGCGGGGCGCCCAGCCACATCACCTACCATTTCGATCATCTCGACGGTGTCAGGACGGGGGCGTTGTTTGGCGATAATCGCCAGACTGGCGCCAATCCGCTCGCGGAATTCGTTGGCACGACCCACACCACCGGCATCGGGTGAAATCACCACCGGGTCTTTGAGGTTGAGGCCACGTACGTATTCTGACAGCAATTGGCCGGCTTGTAGGTGATCGACGGGGATATCAAAAAAACCTTCGATGGCGGGGGCATGTAAATCCATCGTCAAGACGCGGTGCGCGCCGGCGGTGCGGATCAGATTGGCCACTAATTTGGCCGAAATCGGCTCACGCCCAGTGGTCTTTTTTTCTTGTTTGGCATAGCCATAATAGGGGATGACGGCGGTGATACGGGCAGCGGAGGCCCGTTTGACGGCGTCGATGAGGATCAGCAGCTCCATCAAGTTTTCGTTGACGGGGATGCAGGTTGGTTGCACGATAAAGACATCCGAGCCGCGCACGTTTTCTTCGATTTTGATGCGTGTTTCGCCGTTCTTGAACGTGGTCACCAAGGCGCGGCCGAGGTTCATGTTGAGGCAAGCAGAAATTTCCTTGGCGAGTGCGAGATTGGCGTTGCCACTAAAAACCTGTAGGCGACCTTCCATATGCACCGGCCGGCCTCAAAGAGACCCGGCCTCCTCCTTGTCTATACGGGCGCTTGTGCGCCAACAATATAACTGAACGGGACAACCTGTGTATCTGCAGGTATTGTACCTTGTTTCACGATGCTATGGGGAATCGTACACCCTGCCCCTATCACACTATCATCGATGGTGGTCTGCGGGCCAATCACACAGCCGGCGCCGATCTGGGTCCGACCGCGCAACACGCTCCCCGGCTGGATGACACAATCGGCGGCGATAATGACTTCGGGCTCGATGGTGACCAAGGCCGGATTGGTGATGGTGACGCCATCGCGCAACAAACGTGCGCAGGTACGGTCGTGGAGCAACGCTTCGGCCGTCGCCAATTGACTACGATCATTGACGCCCCAGGCATCACTGAGATCGCTGGTGGTGACGGCACGCACGGCACCCACACCCAATTCATTGACGGCCATGGCAATCAAATCAGTCAGGTAGTATTCATTGCTAATGCGATCGGGTTGGATGCGGGGCAATGCGTCACGGAGCCATTGCCAGCTGATGACCATGATGCCGCTATTGGCTTCACGGATGAGGCGCTGGGCATCATCGCAGTTTTTGGCTTCGACAATCGCCACCACCTGCCCGCTGGCGTCACGTACAATCCGGCCATAATTGTGGGGGGCGGGCACATCAAAGCTGAGCAACCCGAGGGTGGCGTGGTGGGTTTGTTTGTCGGCGATGACGCGGGCCACGGTATCGGCTTGGAGCAAGGGGGTATCACCAAACAGCACGACTACATCACCGTCGGTAGCGGTAATGGCAGGCAGCGCTTGGAGCAGGGCGTGGGCAGTGCCACGGCGTTCGTGTTGGGGGATGTAGTGGTAGTGGGGGCCACAGGCCGCATCGATGGCGGTGTGGGCATGGGGAGCAACAATCACGCAGACTTGACGAGCCTGTAAGGCATCGGCTACATCGAGGACCCGCCGGAGCATCGGCTTGCCTGCAAGGGGGTGCAGTACTTTGGGCAACGATGAGCGCATGCGTGTGCCCTCGCCAGCAGCGAGGACAACCACGGTGCGAGGAGTGGTGGGTGGCACCATTTGTATTGCGTCCGTGGTAGGTGAAAAAAGAGTGGTTGCCAGACTAGGATTCGAACCTAGACAGACGGATTCAAAGTCCGTAGTGCTACCATTACACAATCTAGCAACGCAAAAACATTATAGCACAAACCATTTGCCCGATGCAAAAAAATGTGGGGATGAATTTTTGGGGAGGATTCTCGTTGGCTCGCGCGGAGGTATTCTATTATCTCGCACAGAGCACGCAGAGGGCACGGAGGCAGTCGTCACTTCACACTTTACTTCACACTTCCTACTTCATGCTTCCTACTTCGTATAGCGTCATTCCATGCCGGGTGCTTGCACCCATAGCGTGGAATCTCCGTGGTGTGCCAAAAAATGAATGCCACCTAGTGTGTTACTTATCTCGCACAGAGCACGCAGAGGGCACGGAGGCAGTCGTCACTTCCTACTTTACTTCACGCTGCCGACTTCACGCTGCCTACTTCATTGTGGCGTGCCATACGATGGATTCTCGTTGGCTCGCACAGAGCACGCAGAGGACGCGGAGGACGCGGAGGACGCGGAGGTAATCGTCACTTCTTACTTTACTTCCTATTTCCAACTTCACGCTTCCTACTTCGTCCTACGGAATCTCGCAGCGTGTATTTTTGGTGACGGTGCCGTCGGGGCAGGTAGTGTTGAGCCATCGTGCCGCAGTGAGATTGGCACCGGTGAAGTTGACTCCCGCAAGATTTGCCCCGGAAAAGTCGGCGTAGGAGAGATTCGCGCCAGCGAAATTCACATGGGTAAGATTCAGATTCGTCAAATCTGCATGCGAAAAATTAGCATTGCTAAGGTTGGCTCGTGGGCCAACGAGGAATCGATTGATTAATTGCCAGTCTGGTGGAAGTGTCTTTGGTGTCCCGATAATCCCTGTTGATTGGATATTCGTCAGATTTGCCTCACCAAGATTCGCATCACTAAGATTGGCCCCTCTGAGATTGGTATCGGTCAAATTGGCCCCTTTGAGATTGGTACCGCTGAGGTTTGCATAGGCCAAGTTGTTCCCTGCAAAATTAATGCCAACAAGCTGCTCCCCAGTGAAATCGGCACCCATTAGGTCTGCGGTTGGGCCAACGAGATGCCCCGCCACTAATTGCCAATCAGTAGGAAGTAACAAAGATGAACCGGTAATGTGATGAGATTTGATACCAACGAGATTGACGCGGCTGAGGTTGACGTGCGAGAGATCAATATTAGAGAAATTTGTCTGCGCAAGATTGACGCTAGGACCCAGCAAATAACCATTTATGAACGTCCAATCTGCAGGCAATGCGCGTGGTTCACCGGTGATTCGCCCAGATGAAATATTGGTCAGGGTTGCACCAGACAGATCAGCGTTAGAAATAATTACGCCAGTGAGGTCGGCTCCCGTGAGATTAGCGTTGCTGAGATTGGCGTCGGTGAGATTGGCGCCGGACGTAAGTAAGTGATTGAGTTTGGTGATACCATTGTTGAATCCTGGTTGGTTTTTGTGTAAAAAAGCACCGTACCAATAGACTATACGCATCAATACAAAACAATGACGTGTACAATTACTAAAATCGCTGTCAAAAAACATATTATTGTCTGAAAGCAATGGTATCTGCACAAATTTGGGATTCACTATTTTTATAAATTCTGTGACTCCTAGATTCGCCCCCGTCAGATTCGCCCTAGATAAATCAACCCCCGTCAGATTTTCACCACTGAAGTCGGCACCACGCAGATCACAGCCAACCAAATCAAAGCCGACGCCACGGATGGAACAATGTACTTTTGAATAGACGTAATCCCAATTAAATAGCACAATGATGCCCAATACTACACAAAGCAACACCGGCGTTAATGATTTTCTCAACATTTTATACCTTTCACACACATACTGCATCAATACGTGACAATTATACCTTGATTGCATGATTACGTATTGGTCATGTGTGCCCCAAAAAGCACCCCGTCGGGGTGCTTTTGTCACAGCGATTCATTATATGTACGATAGAACCGTCGTCGCCCTACGACCGCACCCGCTTGCCTCGTTGGCTGGTATAGCCAAACAGCATCAAGGCCACTACCAAAATCCCCACTAGCTGTACGCGCATGGTGTCGAGCTTGCTAATCACCGTTTGGAGCTCGGGTGATCCGCCTACTAGCCAGGCATAGCCGGTCTGTGGCAACGCCGTGATTTGTTGGGCGTAGGCGCCAAAGCCGTATGAGCCGGCAAAGAGCACCACGATTTCGGCCGAAATAAGCACCGAAAAGCCCAACGCCACCACGCCAATCGCAAATACCACCAGTGCTCCCCACCAGGGCTGGCGCCGGCGGGGCGTCGGCATGGCGTGGTCGGCGGCGATGGCCATTAGTTGGAGGGTGAGTGCGTCTGAAGGGGTGGGGCGGAGTAGTTTGCTCATCTGCTGGTCGAGCGCCGTCATCTGGGCGGCGTAGCTCCGGCAGGCAGCACAGCTGCCGAGGTGGGTTTGGACCTCGGGATTAGCGCGTTCGCCAATGGCGATTTGGGTGCAAATGTCATCACAGTGTTGCATGATTGGGTCCCCCATGGTGGTAAAAAAACGGTCAGCGCGAAGGTGAATGGGTATTTCAACGGAATCATCTGGTTGCGCAAGATTAATTGCTCCGCTCGTCGATGTGCTGCCCTGCCAAAATCTCGCGCAGGCGCTCTTTGCCACGGCGAATGTGACTTTTGACGGTGTTGAGCGGGATCTCGAGGATGTCGGCGATGTCGGCATACTTCATGTCGTCAAAGTAGAGCATGGTTAGGGTCAGCCGGTATTGGTCATCGAGTTGGGCCAGTGCCTCCACCAAAATCCGGTGTTTTTCTTTGTCTTCGAGTGCGGCCTGGGGGTCACGCTCGCTGTTGGTGTCGCTTATCAACGTCACGGGATCGAGCTCGTCGTCATCAGTGGCAATCGGGTTGATGATAGGGACTTTGCGGCGCCGTGAGCGTAATTCGTCGCGTCCCAAGTTAATCACTAACCGATAAAGCCAGGTGGTGAATTTGCTGTCGCCGTTGTATTGATGAATCGACCGGAACAGTCGGATAAAGGCCGTTTGGGTGAGGTCTTCGGCATCGTCAGTATTATGAAAAATCGTCATGGCGATGCTGTAGATGTACTGTTTTTGACTGATAACGAGTTGTTCGAGCGCATCGCGTTCACCACGCTGGGCGCGCCGAATAAGCTCTAACGATGGTTCAGCCACGCAAATACGCTCCTTTTGTATGCCACACACCGCGTTGATATCTGTATGCTACCATGGCTTGACGAAGTGTGATAGCAGAAGGTTGCGCTGTGATGGCTGATAATCCCCAAATTACCCGTGATTTTACGGCGACAACATTTGTGGTGCACGCTAATTGTACCCTGTTGTTGCTCCACCGTAAACTGGGCATGTGGTTGCCTCCCGGTGGCCATATCGAGCCCCACGAACTGCCCCACGATGCCGCGGTGCGCGAAGTGCACGAAGAAACCGGCCTCGCGGTGGTGTTGCGCACCGCCCCTACCCCCCTCGGCGATGTACTGGTGTTGCCCCAACCGCATTGTATGTTGCTGGAAAACATTACCCCTGGCCACCAACATATCGATTTGATTTATGTGGCCACGGTGGTAGCTGGGACGTTGTCCCCCTCGGCCCGCGAAACCAATGGCGCCCGCTGGGTCAACTGGGACGACTTGGCCGCCCCCGAAATCGCCCACGATATTTGCGTACTAGGGCGCCAAGCGATTGCATTGGTGCGCGGTGACAAGGAATAGCGATGGATCTGCGGTGTCAACGAAATGTGCGCATCCGGGCAGTGGTTTGGCGCTTATTCACGTCTGCGCAGGGATATTTTTTTCAAAATAAATGAAAAAGAAATAAAAAGCAGTACAGAACACCCAGAGGAACTCGCCTACCGTTGCTGCCTCTCGGCCCTGGCGGGGTTGAGCAAGTATCTGCCGTCCTGTACTGTGGTCATTATAGCCGTGTGGCAGGCTCTCTGTCAACCGCAATCAGCACCAAACAGAGCCAAAAGCAATAAATCAGGTCACTGACGAAGAAAAACTGGTCGATGAGCCCGTGCGCGACCGTCGCCACCACCACAATCCCCGCCGTAATCGCAGCCCACGAGGCTTGCGGCGCCAAAATACTCTGGCGCCAGGCCCGCACCACCAACACCCCCACCACCATCAAGCCCCACGGCCCGAGGTTGAGCCAGAGGTCGAGGAACAGGTTGTGGGGGTGGGCGGCGTATTGCTCGCTAGTGCCGATTAGCGACGGGTCGATGATACTATGACCGTATTCGGGGTTGTGATAAAAATAAAACTGCCCGAGACCGAGACCCCACGGGCGTTGCTGGAGCCACGTGAGGCTTTCGTGCCAAAACAAGACCCGCGCATCAAGGCTACCGACGTTGGTGCCTCGCGCCAGCAACGCGCCGGCGGCTACCGCCAAGCCGGCAGAGACGGCCACCAGCATCAGCCAAGGCTTTTGGCGCAGCAGTTTGGCCCCTTGACTGACCAGCACGAGTAGCGCGCTAGCCAGTACCGCCGCCAACCAGGCTCCTCGTGAAAACGACAACACCAAGCCGATGGCACACAACGCCAGTACCGGCCAGCTCCAGCGCGTGCGCCAGGCGGGCACTACCACGCTGAGCAAGGCGAAGGGCCAGACTCGTTCGAGGAACAAACCCAGATTGTTGGGGTGGCCATAGACTGACGCCACGCGGCGCACATTGTCGACGGCCACGATGTTGTCGCTGAAGGCCCGTTTGCTGCCGAGCCACGGTACGAGGTCGAGTCCTACAAATTGCAACAGCCCGAGTCCGGCCACGGTGGCGCCGCTGCCCAACAGCACGCGAATCAGCGCTTGGGTGGTGAGGCGCTGGGCTTGGATGGCGGTGCGGATGACCAAAAACCAGATGATGGGTTCGACGATTATCCAGCGCCAGCTCCGCAAGGCTTCGCTGCGCCCTTCGGGCAAGACCCACAGCAGGCTGGCGGTGGCGCTGAGGATGAGCAGGGCCGGCCAGAGGTCGGCGTTGCTGAGGGTGATGATGGGCTGGCGGGTGCGCCAGCGCATAACCGCCCAGCCGGCCACACTCAGGAGGAGCACGATTTCGTGCAACGGAATGCCCGCGCTGGCGGTGAGCGCCACCGGGATTAGGTAGAGGGGCGCAGTGGCTGGCACCAACGGCAAGGCGATGTCGGGGCGATACCAGGCCACCGCCAGCAATGCGAGCACGCCGAGCAGTTTGAGGGGTAAGGGGGCGATTTGGATGCACAGCAAGGCACCGATGGCGATTGGCCAGCCAGCACGCTGGAGCAATGAGGCGATGCGAGTGCTGTTTACCATGCGGCCTCGATCATCTGTTGCCATTGGGCATGGCTGGGTGGGATGGGGGCAAGTCCGATTAAGCGATTTTCGCCGGCAAACAGGGTAATCAGTTCATCCACCGTAGGAGTATGTGGTGCCAGCAATGCGCCTAAGCGCGGTATGCCACAGCGCTGTAAAAATGCAGCCAGCACGGCGGGGAATTCGGCCACTTTACAACCAAATGCCGGTGCGATACGGGCGATGGCGGCGGGGCGGTGTGGCGCCACAAACGCCATGAATTGGGGCATCATCACGATACAAGCGGTGCCATGGGGCAGGTGATAGACGCCGCCGAGGCTATGGCCGACGGCATGGCCGAGGTGCACGCGCCCGCTTAGGAATGCCAGCCCCGCTACGGTGGCGGCCTGACTCATGGCGGCGCGGTCGGCGGGGTTGTGGCCGTCGATGATCAAGCGGGGCAGCGATTCGACAATCACAGGGATGGCTTGCATGGCCAGGGCATCGCTGATGGGTGAGGCCATGGTCGAGGTCAGCGCTTCGAGGGCATGCGCTAGGGCATCCATGCCGGTAGCCATGGTCAGACTGGTGGGCAATGTGGCCGCCAAATCGGGGTCGACGAGGGCTAGGTGGGGTGCGATGACCGGGTGGCGTACTAGTAGTTTGCGTTGGGTAGTGGGTTCGGTCACGATGGCCACAAAGGTGACTTCTGAGCCGGTGCCGGCAGTGGTGGGGACGGCGATCAAGGGTAACATGCCGGCAGGTGTGGTGCCACCACCGAAGTAGAACGGCGCGATTTGGTCGCTGTCGTGGTAGCGCAACAAGCCGATGGCTTTGGCGGTGTCGATGGCGCTACCGCCCCCTACTGCCACTATGCCGTCGATGCCGTGTTGTTTGGCGTGGGCGGCGCCGGCGATAATCGCCGCCTCACCCGGATCGGGTTCGACGGCGGTGGATTGCACGACGGTTAGCCCGGCGGCGCTGAGGGCGGTGGCGATGGCCTGGCCGGCGGGAGTGTTGGCCAAAAAGGGGTCAATCAAGAGCAGTACTGTCTGCATGCCGAGATTACGGGCTTCGCTACCGATGGTGGCTACCACTCCGACACCAAAAATAATCCGGGTGGAACTGAGTTGTGTCTGAACCATGTGTATATTCCCCTTTGTGTGTGATGGTGATATCGGTCATGGATGAGACCGTGACGGCTATAGCGATTGTATGTGATTTAGGATTGGCGTATGAACACGCGCCACAACGCCAATCCCAGTCCGATGGTCAAGGTGATAGGCAATGCACCAAACAACCAGCGCCATGGTTGCTGGCGCCATACGAGCAAGGCTTGGGGCGTTGTGGGCAAATCGGTGATGGTGACGATATGGGGGCTATCGCTGAGTCGAGAGGCAATGATATCGTCGCCACCCGTCAATGTCACTGGTGTAGCGGGGGCATCATCGATGACCACGCTGATGGTGCCGGTGCCGCCCCGGATGCCGATTTGGGTGCCGTGGACACTTATGCGCCATTGCTGTGGTGCGGTTTGCACGATGGCGGGATTGCCCCAGGCGTGGGTGCCGGCGCCGATGGTGGCGGGAGTTTGGCTGGCAGTCTGCAAAATACCAAAGCCGGCATAGGGGCTAAAGTCACGGTCGATGATGGCGAAATAGGGCGTGGGATTGGCGGGGTCGGCAGCTGGCCCACCCCAGCGCAACATCCACAAATTCATCACTCCCAGCCACGGCCATTCTTGGCGGGCCCGGGCCATTTGGGCGGCGCTGTAGGTGCCTTTTTGGGCTTCACTGACGGTTGGTCCCCAGACAAAGCGCCGCTCGGGTGGGACACTTTCGGGGGCGCTGTTGTAGCCGAATTCGCTGACCCAGACAGCGGTATTGCTATCGCCGGCAGCTTCCATGACTTCCCGGAGCATCACGATGCGCGACACGTCGATGCGGGTGTCGATGGGGCGATCGAGCTCCGCAAATGGGCGGAGCGGACTCCAACGCACCCGCACATAGCGGTGCTCGTCGGGTGGTTGTCCGAGGCCATAGGCTTGGGCCGACATCACCTCAAAAAAATCTGCGGCGCCGGCAGCATAACAACGCGCCAAAAAATCAAGCTCGCTCATCGGCGCAATCCGCGGCTCTTTGCCATCGGTAGGTGATAAGCTGGGGAACAAAATGACGATGGTGGGGTTGGCCCAGCGGGCGGCGGTACTGGCACGGCGCAACAAATCGGTAAAGGCTTCGGGGTCGGGGAACTGCCAGTTCCACTCATAGGCCAAATTGGGCTCGTTCCAGAGCTGGATGTAACGAATCTGCGGGTAGCGGGTGACCACGGTGGCTACAAAATTGGCGTAGTCTTGGTAGTCGTCGGGTGGCCCGGTAGAATCACCGTTTTCGATCAGTCCGTTTTGAAAGCGCGGCGTGGCGGCGCTGTTGGCGCGGGCCCACAGGGGTGGGCGATCGATGCGTACAATCAATTGGATGTGGTGGGCGTCGGCCAAGGCCATGATGCGGTCGTATTTGAGCCAGGCACTTTGGATGACATTGGCGTTGCGACGATCTTCAAAATCGCCTCGGCCGTGGATTTCGACATCTTCCCACGGCATTTGGATGCGGGCGTAGCGTGCCCCCAATTGCTCCGCCGTCGCAAAAGATTGGTCGACCACGGCTGGGTCAGGTTCGTTTTGGATGTTAAAAAGATTGACGCCCAGATATTGTTGGTCGGCGTAGGGGGTGATGTCGGGTGATGGTTCCGTCACAATCCCGCGGTGCCAGGCATTGTCGAGCATGGTGGTGCCGATGAGGGCAATCAGGCAGCCGAGCCATGGTCCGTGGCGGATAATGATGGCGCGTAGTGTGTTCATTGGTTTAACCATTGGGTGACAATTCGTTTGATGGCGCCGCCGACGGGGTACATGGCATAGCGATCATCGCCGGTGCCGTAGTAAATGTCGGTAAAGGTAGTGTACGAAAAATTGGTGGTGGGTACAGCGCGCATCTGCCAGGCCAACGCGATAATCAAGTCACGGGGCATGTCGGTACGGGCGTGACCAATCAGGGCATCAGTGATGTTGGCGGTGGTCTCGAGTGTATCGACGAAATTGCTGGTTTGGAGGCGTTTGGCGACGCCGGTAATTACTTGTTGTTGGCGTTTGGTGCGTTCGAAATCATTGTCGGGGTGACGAATTCGGCTGTAAGTCAATGCAGTGACCCCGTCCATGGTGCTGGTGCCCATCTGAAACGACACTTCGCGGTATTTGTAGTCCATAGTGGGGAATTGGCTATCGTACAAGTCTTTGGTGATATTGACTGGCACCCCACCGAGGGTGTCGATGATGTTGATAAATCCGGCAAAATCGGTGAGTACGGTGTAATCAATGGGTACACCGATGAGTTGACTGACGGTTTGGGTGGCGAGCTTTATACCGCCACCCAAGGCTGGGTAGATATCGCCATAGACATGGGCGGCATTGATGCGCGCGGCGCCGTAGCCCGGAATCGACACGATTAAATCACGGGGGAACGACAAAAACGACACCCGTTGGGTTTGCGGATTAATGCGCAAGAGTATGACGGCGTCGGTGCGCGAAGGAGTTTTTTCTTGCGGGCGGCGGTCGGATCCCAGCAGGAGGACCGTGATGGGCTGATTGCTCCCAGCGGGGAGTACAAAGGCGGGGATAGGCGTGGCGGTACTCGGTGGTGCGGTGGGTGTGACGTCTGTGGTCGTTATGGTGGTAGGTATATCGGTAGTATTGATTTGGTTGAGATTGCGGAAAATCCGTAACGCAGCCCAGCCACTGCGTGCCCCCATCACCGCCAAATAGCTGATGAGGATGGTGGCGAGGCAGATAAGGATTGACTGCATCCATACCACGCCTCGTGAAGGAGGGGTTTTGGCCGGTTTGGGTTTGCGTGGTTGTGGTTGGGGAGTGGCTGGTTTGGGTTTGCGCGGTTGTGGTGCGGGTTGTGGTTGGGGATTTGCCGGTTTGATTTTTGGTGGTTGGGGGGCGGAGGGCGTATTGAGTAATTCACCGAGCAGGTTGGGTGATGGCATATTCAGTTGCCGTCGGCATTCGGCACATTGCGCCAAATGGGTATCCACGACGAGTTGTTCGATGCTCCCTAGGAGCATCGAATTGGTGCGAACGAGTTTGCGGATGTAGTGACAATCGTTGGGCATAGGGTGGTGTATCAGCTTTGTGGAGATTTGAGCCATTGTACCATTGATGAAGTATGAAGTGAACCACGTAGGGGCGAATAATGGCGAATGAAATTCGCTCCATTCGCCCCTACGTCACACCGCGAATGAAATTCGCTC
>JBBAWW010000012.1:0-47440 GCA_040397035.1 Roseiflexaceae bacterium
CGCGAAGGTGGCCGCACCGTCGGTGCCGGTGTCGTTTCGAAGATCACGGACTAAAAGAATCGGCATGCGCCACAGGATTCACGGTGCCTAGAGTATGGTGAATCCTGTGTGCGTGACTTGGAGCAGTTATGGCAGTAGCAAAGCAAAAGGTGCGCATCCGTCTGAAGGCGTTTGATCACAAGATTTTGGATCAATCGGCACGACAGATTGTGGAAGCAGCGGAGCGCACAGGTGCGTTGGTGGCCGGTCCCGTACCGTTGCCAACCCGCATCGAAAAGTACAGCGTGATCCGATCGTCGTTTATCGATAAAAACTCGCAAGAGCAATTCGAAGTACGCACGCACAAGCGCTTGATTGATGTGTTGGACCCGAGCCAACAGACGATTAACGCCTTGATGAAGCTTGCGTTACCTGCCGGTGTCGATATCGAGATAAAGCTCTAAATTGTTGAAAGTAGCAGCCGCTACGGTTTGCATGGTGCAAAGCGCAATGCTGCGGAGGTGCGATTGTGATCGAAGGTTTGTTAGGTCGTAAGATCGGCATGACTCAGATTTTTGACGAGACAGGCGCCGTGATTCCGGTAACGGTAATCCAGGTCGGACCATGTGTCGTTACTCAAATCCGAGTACGTGAACGCGATGGCTACGAAGCAGTCCAAATCGGTTTTGGCGAAATCAAGTCGAAAAGCTTGAACAAGCCACAGCGCGGTCATTTGGCTGGCGCTGGGCAGTTGGTACGCTTCTTGCGTGAATTCTCGGCGGACAACCCGAGTGAGCACAAAGTAGGCGAAGTATTGACTGTCGACATGTTTGAAGTTGGCCAAATCATTGACGTGACGGGTACATCCAAAGGCAAGGGCTTCCAGGGTGTCGTCAAGCGTCACGGCTTTGCAGGTGGACCCCGCACCCACGGTCAAAGCGACCGTTTGCGTGCGCCAGGTTCGATTGGTGCCGGCACCGACCCGGGTCACGTGTTCAAGAACACGCGTATGGCGGGACGCATGGGTGGACGGCGTGTGACAGTAATGAATCTCTCGGTCGTCGAGGTTATCAGCGACCGCAACCTTCTACTCGTACGGGGATCAGTACCGGGCGCCAAAACTGGCCTGGTAATGGTACGCCGTGCAGTGAAGGTCAAGTAGGGGTGGAGTGATGGAAGCAAAACTCTATAGCCAAGCCGGTGCCGAAATTGGGGCGATTGCGCTTGATGAATCCATTTTTGGAATCGAGCCAAACATCCCAGTGATGCACCAATCGATGGTGCGCCAGTTGGCGAATGCCCGACTCGGCTTGCAAAACACCCGCGGTCGTGGTGAATTGGCCGGTAGCACGCGCAAATTGTTCCGTCAAAAGGGAACAGGTCGCGCCCGTGCCGGTTCGATTCGCGCCTCACACCGTAAGGGTGGTGGTGTGGCCCACGGGCCGCATCCTCGTTCGTATTATCAGTCCATGCCACGCAAGATGCGACGTTTGGCAGTGCGATCCGCATTGTCGGCCAAGTTAGCTTCGTCAGGATTGATTTTTGTTGACAGCATGATCTTTAGCACGCCCCGTACCAAAGATATGGTGGCATGTTTGCAAGGCTTGCAGGCTACTGGCAAGACATTAATTGTATTGCCCGCTCGTGATGAAATGTTAACCAAGTCGGCCAACAACTTACCTGGCGTCAAGACGTTATCAGCGTATTACTTAAACGTAATTGATTTGTTGACGTACGACAAGGTAATTATCTCGCAGCCGTCTTTGGCTGTGATCGAAAGCTACTTGAGCAATCAGGCAGCGATGGCTGGGGAGGACGCGTGATGAACGCACATCAGATTATCATTCGGCCGTTGATTACCGAAAAGAACACCAATTTGATGCAGTTGAACAAATACTGCTTCGAAGTCCTTAAGGATGCAACGAAACCCCAAATTAGTGGTGCGATTAGCGAAATTTTCAAGGTGACGGTACTTGACGTGGCGACCATGAATGTGCGCGGTAAGATGCGCCGGCGTGGGATTCGTTCGGGGTATACCGGCCGTTGGAAGAAAGCAATTGTGACGTTGGCGGCTGGCGACTCAATCGACGTGTTTGAGGGGATGTAGAGCGCGGCCGTCAAGTCGCGATGGAGTAAGCAATGGGCGTTCGACGCTACCAACCAACCTCGGCGGGCCGCAGAAACATGTCGGTGTCCACGTTCGAGGAAATAACCAAGAATAAGCCAGAGAAGTCGTTGTTGTCGCCGCTGCGCAAAAGCGGTGGGCGAAACAACCACGGTCGCATTACCACCCGTCATCGTGGTGGTGGTGAGCGCCGGGCTTATCGTACGATCGATTTCAAGCGCAACAAGATTAGCGTGCCGTCCGTAGTGGCGTCAATCGAGTACGATCCGAATCGTTCAGCACGAATTGCATTGTTGCACTATACTGATGGTGAGAAGCGCTATATTCTGGCGCCAGTCGGCCTGAAGGTAGGCGACAAGGTAATGAGTGGGCCCGACGCTGAAGTGCGGGTCGGTAATGCGTTGCCAATGAAGATCATCCCCCTTGGTACCGAGGTGCACAACATCGAGTTACAACAGGGTCGTGGTGGTGTAATGGCACGCAGCGCCGGTTCGTCAGCGCAGCTGATGGCCAAAGAAGGCGATTATGCCACATTGCGCATGCCCTCGGGCGAAATGCGCATGGTGCATATCAACTGTATGGCAACCATTGGTCAGGTCGGTAATGCTGACCACCAGAATATTCGTTTGGGTAAAGCCGGACGAAAACGCTGGATGGGTCGCCGGCCCGAGGTGCGTGGTTCAGCAATGAATCCGCGCGACCATCCACATGGTGGTGGTGAAGGTAAAGCCCCACGTGGTATGCCTCCCAAGACCAAATGGGGTAAGCCTGCTCGTGGTGTCAAGACGCGGCACAACCCCCGCACGGATCGATTCATTGTGCGGCGCCGCGTGAAGAAGTAGTAGCGAAACTGGCGTCATGTGGTGACACAGGACTGTAGACGCCGTCAGCAGATACGAAAGGACCGAGAATGTCACGGTCATCGAAGAAGGGCCCATACGTCGATTTGCGATTGTTGGGTCGTATCGAAGACATGAACAAGACGAACGAGAAGCGCGTGCTACGCACGTGGTCGCGCGCCTCGACGATCTTCCCGCAAATGGTAGGTCATACTATTGCGGTTCATGATGGCCGCCGTCACGTTCCGGTGTATGTCACCGAGAACATGGTGGGGCACAAGTTGGGTGAGTTCGCGCCGACCCGCACCTTCCGAAGCCATGGTGGCAAGAAGGCTGACAAGCGCGGTAAGATGAAGTAGCTTGCGGGACGTAGGGGTAACCCTATGCACCATGCATTGCGGAGCGAGAGACGATGCAAGCGAAAGCTGTTACCAAGTATGTGCGCATCTCACCCCTGAAGGTTCGACCTGTCATGGATGTAGTGCGTGGCATGCCAGTGAGTAAAGCGTTGTCGGTGTTGCTTTACATGCCGCAAAAAGCGGCCCGTGAAGTAGCCCGCACGTTGATGTCGGCGGCAGCCAATGCCGAGAATAATTTCGACATGGATCCGTCGGCTTTGGTAGTTCACACGATTTTTGCCGATGAAGGCCCAGCCTTTAAGCGGTTTATGCCGCGGGCTCGAGGTCGAGCTGACCGAATTCGCAAGCGCACCACCCACATTACCGTGGTTGTGGATGATGGCGCCAACAGCTAGCCGACAGTGAGGACGTATGGGAAGTAAGGTACATCCGCTGGGGTTTCGCCTCGGTTATATCAAAGACTGGCAGTCACGCTGGTTTGCGGAGCGGAACTACACAGACCAATTGCACGAAGACTTAAGTCTTCGTAAGCTGGTCATGAAGCGCTTCGAAGGTTCCGGCGTGGCTCGGGTCGAAATCGAGCGCTCAGCAAACCGTGTCGAAATCACCGTACACACCGCCAAGGTGGGTGCTGTGGTCGGCAAGGGTGGCGAAAAGCTCGAAGAATTCCGCAAGATCCTTGATCGTTCCTTCGGTAAGAAGTTCAAGATCAATGTCGCCGAAATTCACCAGCCCGAATTGGAAGCGCAGTTGGTTGCCGAGAGCATCGGCGAACAAATCAACAAGCGTGTGTCGTACAAGCGTGCCATGAAGCAAGCAGTACAACGCGCCATGCGGTTGGGTGCCCAAGGCGTCAAGGTCAAGTGTTCTGGTCGTCTCGGTGGCGCAGAAATCGCCCGTGTGGCCAACGAGCGTGAGGGCCGCGTGCCTTTGCACACGTTGCGTGCGGACATTGATTACGCCCAAGTCCATGCACACACGACCTTTGGTCGTATCGGTGTCAAAGTATGGATTTACAAAGGCGATGTCTTTTTTGATGCTGCCGGCAACATGCAGCCAACAACCCCCGCAGTAGCCAATCGTAACCCAGCCGGAGACGATGAAGATCGTCGCGGCGGACGCGGTGGGCGTGGTGGTCAAGGTGGTCGTGGCGGTCAAGGTGGCCAAGGTGGACGTGGTGGTCAAGGTGGCCAAGGTGGACGTGGCGGCCAGGGTGGCCAAAGCGGACAAGGTGGCCAAGGTGGACGTGGCGGCCGCACCCCACGGTAGTGACCGAGGAATGTAAGGAGCAACGATTATGTTGATGCCGAAGCGCGTCAAGTACCGCAAGATGCATCGCGGCAACAATCGGGGCATGTCACACCGTGGCAGCACCGTGGCGTTTGGTGATTTTGGGTTGTTGGCCACAGAGCCAGCCTGGATTACCAGCCGTCAGATTGAAGCAGCGCGTCGCGCCATTTCGCACCACGTCAAGCGTGGTGGTAAGGTGTGGATTCGCATCTTCCCGGATAAGCCCATCACGTTGAAGCCGGCCGAAACCCGCATGGGTAGCGGTAAGGGCGCAGTAGACCACTATGTGGCCGTGGTAAAGCCGGGACGGATTATGTTCGAAATTGGCGGCGTCCGTTCCGAAGTAGCGATTGAAGCCTTGCAGCTGGCGGCCCAAAAGTTGCCAATCATCTGCAAGATTATTTCGCGCGAAGAGGAGGCTGGCGAATGAAAGCCAATGAACTACGCGAATTAGATAACCAGACGCTCGAGAAGCAAATTGAAGAATACTACAAAGAACAATTCAATTTGCGCTTCCAGGCAGTGACTGGGAAGTTGACCGCCACTGGACGTCAAAGCATTGTGCGCCGTGAAATCGCACGTATCAAGACGATCCTGCGTGAGCGTGAGCTGGGCGCCTAAAGCCCCATGGGAGAAGGAAACGATGGCCGAAGGACGACGACAGTTTAAGGTTGGCCGGGTGGTCAGCAACAAGATGAACAAGACCATTGTCGTGGCGGTGGATTATCTGCGACCGCACCCGTTGTATCGCAAAATTATCCGCACCACGCACAAGTTCCATGCACACGATGAGCAGAATACCTGCAAAATCGGTGATTTGGTTCGCATTGGTGAAACTCGCCCGCTCAGCAAAACCAAAAGCTGGGAATTGGTCGAGATCGTGACGCAAGGCGGGGGGGACTAAGCAATGGTACAGCAGCAGACTCGCCTCAAGGTGGCCGACAATACTGGTGCCAAAGAAATCATGTGTATCCGCGTTATGGGCGGCTCACGAGTGCGTTATGGCTTTGTCGGTGACATCATTATTGCCTCTGTCAAAGAGGCCACTCCTGGTGGTACCGTCAAGAAGGGCGAGGTCGTGCGTGCCGTTGTGGTTCGTACTCACAAAGAGTATGGTCGCCCCGATGGTTCACACATTCGCTTTGATGACAACGCAGCGGTCATTATCAACAAAGAAGACAACCCACGTGGCACCCGTATCTTCGGACCGGTAGCCCGCGAGTTGCGCGAACGGGGATTCATGCGAATCATTTCGCTCGCGCCGGAGGTGCTGTAATGCACGTGAAAAAAGGTGACGAGGTACTCGTCATTACCGGCAAAGAAAAAGGCAAGAAGGGCAAAATCACTCTATCCATCCCGGCCAAAAACCGGGTAGTGATCGAGGGTTTGAATAAAATCAAGCGCCACGTGCGTCCCCGGGCAATGGGCCAAATGGGTGGTATCGTGGAACAAGAAGCCGCCTTGCATGTATCGAATGTGATGTTGATTTGTCCCAAGTGTGGGCGCGCATCACGTACCGGGCATCGCTTCCTCGAGTCAACCGACAGCCAAGGCCGTGCCAAAAAAGCACGTTTTTGTAAGTCGTGTGATGCCTCAATTGATGAGTAGTAGCGCGGCAAAGGGCCGCCCATGGTCAAGGTCGGAACGCCAGGAGTTGTGTTCCTAACCCTTGAGGAGTAACGAATGACGACGCGATTAAAGGAAATGTACCTAGCGGAAGTTGTGCCAGCATTAATGCAGGAGTTCAATTTTTCGTCGGTAATGCAAGTTCCACGCCTCAACAAGGTGGTTCTGAACATCGGTATGGGTGAAGCATTGAGCAATTCCAAAGCCATCGACGCTGCACTAGAGCAATTGACCACGATTACTGGTCAAAAACCTGTCACGACGAAGGCCAAGACCTCAATTGCCAACTTCAAACTCCGTGAAGGACAAGCCATCGGCGTGATGGTGACACTGCGCGCTGATCGCATGCACGACTTCCTTGACCGTTTGATCAACTTGGCGCTCCCACGGTTGCGTGACTTCCGTGGTGTAAGCCGGCGCTCGTTTGACGGGCGCGGTAACTACAGCTTAGGTCTGCGTGAGCAGATTGTCTTCCCCGAAATCGAAATCGACAAAATCGACAAAATCCGTGGTATGGAAATTTCGATCAATACTTCGGCGGTGGACGATGCTGGCGGTTATGCGTTATTGAAACGTTTGGGAATGCCGTTTCGTGACTGATTCGAGCCAGGAGTCGTACGACTCACCAGTTCGGATGGAAGAAAGGAAAGAAACCGTTGGCTAAGAAGTCGATGATTGCCAAAGCCCTTCGCAAGCCAAAGTTCGCGGTGCAGGGCTACAATCGATGCAAGCTGTGTGGCCGGTCACGGTCATATATCCGCAAGTTTGGAATGTGCCGTATCTGCTTCCGTGAAAATGCGCTCAAGGGGCTTATCCCCGGCGTAACCAAGTCAAGCTTTTAGAAGACCTGCCAAAAGGCGAAGGATTCGCCGAAGAAGCATTTGGTGACCTAGGAGGAACGTCCTGTGAGTGTGAATGATCCGATTGCCGATATGTTGACCCGTATCCGCAACGCTTGCATGGCTCGCCAGCAAAGCGTGCTGGTACCATCGTCAAAAATGAAGCTGGCAATTGCACAAATTCTGAAACGGGAAGGCTTTATTTCCGATTTTCAGATGCGCGATGAAAAGCCATGCCCAATGTTGGTGCTCCAACTCAAGTACACGGCCGAAAAGCGACCAGTGATTACGGGGTTGAAGCGTGTGAGCAAGCCCGGCTTGCGTATTTATTCCAACCGAGCTGAAATTCCGCAAGTGCGCGGAGGGTTGGGAATTAGCATTCTTTCGACGCCGAGTGGCGTAATGGCGGGCTATGAGGCCTGGCAGAAGCACGTCGGTGGCGAAGTCCTCTGCTATGTCTGGTAACCGAGGGGAGAAGAACGATGTCGCGTATTGGTAAGAAGCCCATCTCAGTCCCCAAAGGTGTCGATATCCAGATTGCCGAGGGGAACATGGTAACGGTCAAAGGCCCGAAAGGGACGTTGGCGCAGGCGCTACCATCCAGCATGATTTTGACCCGCGAAGCTGACGAAATGCTCGTAACCCGTCCTAGTGACGAAAAAGAGCACCGTTCATTGCACGGGTTGACTCGTACGCTGTTATCAAACATGGTCGAAGGTGTGACGACGGGGTATACACGCGTACTCGAAATCTTAGGTGTCGGGTATCGTGCTGCTCGCGAAGGCAAAAACATCGTTGTGTTTGTCGGTTATTCGCACCCTATCCGTATTGTCCCACCCGAGGGGATTAGCTTCGATATTATCGAACGCAAAACGGCCAGTGAGCCACAACAAGTAATTGTGCGTGGGATCGACAAGCAGCTGGTCGGCGAGCAAGCCGCCAAAATTCGTGCATTGCGCCCACCTGAGCCCTACAAAGGCTATGGTATTAAGTTCCAAGGTGAGCGTGTGCGTCGTAAAGCTGGTAAGGCCGGTAAGGCGAAGTAGTGATGGTACGGGGGAACTGGATCGCCTATTCCCCCTTCTAATGGTGAGGAGATTGAAATGGCAGTACGCAAAGCTCGTGAGCTTCGTCTGCGCCGACATAACCGGGTACGCCGCAAGGTGGATGGCACGTCAGCCCGACCGCGTTTGAGCGTATTTCGCAGTAGTGCACACATTTACGCCCAAATTATCGACGACGTTACGAAGCGCACGCTAGTAGCGGTCTCGAGCCATTCCGAAGGCGTGGCACAAGGCACCAAAAGTGTGGAAGCACATTCGGTAGGGCAAATGATTGCCGCCAAGGCCAAAGCTGCGGGAATTAGCCTGGTAGTGTTCGACCGCGGTGGTTTCAAGTATCACGGACGTGTGCAGGCTCTGGCCGATGGAGCCCGCGAGGGTGGCCTCGAGTTCTAAGGCATCAGTAGTGATATGAATGTGTGCCGAAGCCCGGCGCACCTGACATGGTGGAGGAGTTGTGGCAAGAAAGCAAATCAATCCCGAGGGCCTCGAGCTCGAAGAGCGCATCGTACAAATCAACCGCGTGTCAAAAGTGGTAAAGGGCGGTCGCCGCTTTAGCTTTAGCACGATGGTGGTGGTCGGTGATGGCAACGGGCATGTGGGTATCGGTATGGGCAAGGCAGCAGAAGTCCCCGATGCGATTCGCAAAGGTGTGGATGCCGCCAAGAAGAACCTGATTTTTGTGCCGTTGGCACGGACGACCGTGACCCACGAAATGCAGGCCGAGTTTTCGGCAACCAAAGTGCGTTTGATTCCAGCCGCACCTGGTACCGGCGTTATCGCAGGTCGTGGCGTTCGTCCCGTGGTTGAAGCAGCGGGGATCAAGGATTTGTTGTCGAAGCGTTATGGCAGCAACAATCCGGTCAACGTAGTCAAAGCCACGTTCGAGGCATTGAGTCAGATGAAGTCGAATGATCAGACAGCCAAAGAGCGCGGTCTGACCCGGCATGAGTTGCGCCAGCGCCGTATTGTGCGCAGTGCCGACAAGCAGGAGTCGTAGGTCATGGCGAAGTTGCGAATTACGTATACCAAGAGCGCCATCGGCTACAGCATAGACCAAAAAGAGACGATTAAATCGCTCGGTCTACGCAAATTGAACAGTAGCATTGTGCGTGACGACACGCCGGTGGTTCGTGGCATGATCTTCAAGGTACGTCACTTGGTCACAGTCCAAGAGACGGCAGAAGGTGAGGCTCAATCATGAAGTTGACCGATTTGCGTCCAGCCGCTGGATCACACCGCACGTCCAAACGTGTTGGTCGTGGTTATGGTTCGGGTAAGGGCAAAACCGCAGGTAAGGGTATGAATGGTCAGAAGGCACGTTCGGGACCAAACCCGTATCTGGCCTTCGAAGGCGGTCAAAACCGTTTGACCAAGCGTATGCCATACTTGCGCGGCTTCAAAAACCGCTACCGCGTTGCGTACCAAGTACTCAATGTGGCCGATTTGAACGAATTACCGGCCAATAGTTCATTGACCATCGCTGAATTGATTGCATCTGGCTTGATTAAGGCCAGCCAACCAGTGAAGTTGTTGGGTGATGGCGAATTGACGGTAGCATTGACCGTGCAAGTGCACAAGGCAAGCGCCAGTGCCAAGCAAAAGGTCGAAGCAGCTGGCGGTACAGTCATAGAGAAGCCGTGGGTGCTTGTGCGCCCGACGCGAAGCTTTGGCTTGCATCCATCTGCCCGCGGAACTCGCGAATAAAGACACGGTGATGGTGGTGGGTGCTTGTCACCCACCCCTGCTGACTCTGAGGAGATTCGTCCATGCTGAAGTCAGTGTTACAAGCACTGCAAGTGCCTGACCTACGTCGGCGGGTATTGTTTACCCTAGCCATGATGCTGGTCTTCCGGTTTATTGCGCACATTCCAGTGCCCAACCTCGACCCGAATGCGCTGGCCAGTCTGCGTGAAGCGTTGCAGAGCAATCAGTTGGCACAATTGTTGAATATTTTTGCTGGTGGCGCACTACAAAACCTGTCAGTGGCGTCCATGGGTGTATATCCATACATCACGGCACAAATTATCGTGCAATTGTTGCAACCGCTGATTCCGGCATTGAACGATTTGCGCAAAGAGGGCGAGCAGGGTCGGATCCGATTGAACCAGATCACCTTCGTTGCCACAGTGCCAATGGCATTGTTGTCAGCGTATGGTCAAACACTCACGCTGGATCGCAGTTTGGGTGTGGGACAATCGTTGTTTCGTTCGTCGTTTGACATTGTCAACAACTTTTTGCCGACATTTGCGATTTTGATGGCGATGTTGGCCGGTACGATGTTTTTGATTTGGCTGGGTGAGCAAATCCAAACCTATGGGATTGGGAACGGCATTTCGATGATTATCTTTGCCGGGATTGTGTCACGATTGCCATCGATGGTTTTGGAAGGATTCACTAGTGTCCAAACTGGTGGCGCCGAACAAGTAATTGGGATTATTGCCTTTTTGTTGATTGCAATCTTGACAATCGTTGGGATTATCATGATGCACGAAGGCCAGCGACGCATACCGGTGCAATATGCCAAACGGGTGCGTGGTAATCGCCAATATGGTGGACAAACCAGCCATATCCCGCTCAAAGTCAACATGGCGGGCATGATTCCGTTGATTTTTGCGCAAAGCATCATTGTATTCCCAGGCACGTTGGCTTCATATGGTTGTCCCGAAGTCACGGCACCGGCGGATGCATCGATACTCAAGCAAGTTGCGTGTTTTACCTATCAGACCTTTAGCCCGCAATACGGCAGTGGGACGTTGGTATATTCGGTGGCACTGTTTGTGTTGGTGTTCTTCTTCACCTATTTCTACACCAAGGTGATTTTTGAACAACAAAACATCCCCGACACGTTGCAAAAGAACGGCGGCTTTATTTTGGGGATTCGGCCAGGCAAAAACACCGAGAGCTATCTCGACCAAATTGTCAGTCGATTGACCCGGACGGGGGCGTTGTTCCTCGGCTTGATTGCCGTTTTGCCCTTTTTGACGCAAGCGATTACTGGTGTTCAGATTGGCCTCGGCGCAACAGGGTTGTTGATCGTGGTCGGTGTGGCGGTAGATACGTTGCGACAACTCGAGGCACAAATGGTTATGCGTAATTACGAAGGATTTCTCGGGCGGCGCTAGACTGCAGTTCGAAGATGAGCAGCAGAGGGGCTTACAATGGACGTCATTTTGCTAGGGGCACCTGGTGCAGGCAAAGGCACACAGGCAAAGGTACTCGAAGAACACTCTGGGCTTTTGCATGTGGCGAGTGGCGATTTGTTTCGAGCGGCGTTACGCCAAGGCACCGAATTGGGGATGTTGGCCAAATCCTATATGGATCGTGGTGAATTAGTCCCTGACGAAGTGGTCATTCGTATGATAATGGAGCGCATTGGAATGCCTGATTGTGCCAAAGGAGTCATCTTTGATGGCTTCCCACGTACAAGTGATCAAGCCATTGCGCTGGGCGTTGAATTACAGCGGCAAGGACGACACGTCGATCATGTGTTATACTTACGTGTCCCTGACGAGATGTTGTTACGGCGTATTGCTGGAAGACAGACTTGTAAAACGTGTGGTTCAACGTATAATGTATATTACTTCCCATCCAAACGTCCCGACGTTTGTGATGAATGTGGTGGTAAGCTCTATCAACGCAGTGATGATACAATGGAAACTGCGCGGCATCGGCTCGAAGTCTACTTTGCGCAAACGATGCCATTGATTGAGTATTACCACAAACAAGGTTTGTTGCGTGAGATTGATGGTATGCGCGAAATAACGCAGGTCACCAGTAGCATGTTGCAATTGATGGGGATACATGGCAGTCACACGTAAAAACCAACGTGAGTTGGCAGCGATGCGCCGGGCCGGCGCTATCGTCGGCATGTGTCATCGTCAGTTGCGGACCTGGGTCGAGCCGGGTATCACCACACGTGAGCTCGACGTACGGGTGCACAAACTCATTACGGCCCATTCCGGCACGCCGTCGTTTTTGGGGTATGGTGGTCCGCCAGCATATCCGGCCGCGACCTGTATCTCGGTCAACGAGGAGTTAGTCCACGGTATCCCAGGCAAGCGAGTGTTGCGGGCAGGGAATATTGTGAGTATCGACATCGGTGTGTGTGTCGACGGGTACCATGCGGATTCAGCGTGGAGTTATGCAGTCGGCGCCGTTTCGGAGGAAGCAACAGGATTGTTGCACGTAACCGAAGAAACGTTATATCATGCGCTGTCAGTTGTGCAAACAGGGGCACGACTTTCAGATATATCGTGGGCCATCCAGAATTACGCGGAAGCGCGGGGCTATGGAGTGATCCGCAAATACATTAGTCATGGGATAGGTCGAGCCTTGCATGAGGATCCGCAGATTCTCAATTATGGGCCGCCAGGGCGAGGGTTACTCTTGCAACCTGGGATGACGTTCGCTATTGAGCCGATGATTGTGTGTGGTAACCCAGCCACCATGGTCCAACGCGATGGCTGGACAGTTGTGACGACGGATAGTCGTCTCGCGGCACACTATGAACACACCGTAGCAGTTACGGATGGAGCGCTGGAGATCCTGACGAGTCAGGACGTGAGTGATGAGGTGCTATGACTAAGAAAAAAGACGTGATCGAGATGGAAGGTACGGTCCTTGAACCGTTGCCAAATGCCATGTTCCAAGTACAACTCGAGAATGGTCCAGAGGTATTAGCCCATATTTCAGGGCGGATGCGGATGAATTACATCCGAATCTTGAAGGGCGATCGCGTTTTGGTAGAGCTCTCACCATATGATTTGACTCGTGGTCGTATTACGTATCGGTATAAGTAAGTTACTGTAAGGGGGCTGTTGTGAAGGTTCAGGCTTCGGTCAAACCACGCTGCGAGTATTGCCGCGTGATCAAACGCAAGGGCATCATTCGGGTGATCTGCAGTCGCGCACCAAAACATAAGCAACGTCAGGGATAGAGTCGACAAAGAGCAGCGGAATCGCCGGGTGGCAGATACCTAGGCGACACAGATGGTAAAGAGGCAAGCATGGCTCGTATTGCTGGGATCGACATCCCACGAAACAAGCGAATCGACATCTCGATTACTTACGTCTTCGGGATCGGTCGCACCAATGGTGCTCAAATTTTGGAACGTGCCAACGTTAATCCGGCCACGCGCGTACGCGACTTGACCGAAGAAGAACTGGTACGCATCCGCGAAATTGTGGAACGCGAATTCCGGGTGGAAGGCGATCTACGCCGCGAGATTCAAATGAACATCAAGCGGTTGATGGACATTGCCTGTTATCGTGGAGTCCGCCACCGCAAAGGGTTGCCTGTCCGTGGACAACGCACCCGTACCAATGCCCGTACCCGCCGTGGCCGTAAGGGCGCGTCGATTGGTATCAAGAAGAAGACAACCAAGAAGTAACAGTTGCAACATGCGCGGGCGTCGTAACAACGATACGCCGCAGCAACGTGTGGAGGAATCATGGCAAAGGCAAAGACAACCAAGGGTGGTGCAACGCCCAAGCGCCAACGTGGCAAACGGCGTGAGCGCAAAAATGTACCCCGTGGTCAGGCACATGTGCAGAGCACATTCAACAATACCATCGTGACGATTACCGACCCGATGGGCAACGTGGTGTGTTGGTCAAGCGCTGGACACAACGGCTTCAAGGGGTCACGCAAAAGCACCCCCTACGCCGCCCAGATTGCCGCCGAAATCGCCGCCCGTAAGGCGCTCGAAAACGGCATGCGCACTATCGAGGTATTTGTGAAGGGTCCCGGCGCTGGGCGCGAGGCTGCAGTGCGTGCATTGCAGTCAGCTGGCTTACAAGTCAGCGCTATTACCGACGTTACCCCCATTCCGCATAACGGTTGCCGACCGCCCAAGCGCCGGCGCGTTTAACTTCGAGGAGAGAGTAGTAGATGGCTCGCTACCGTGGACCCATTGCAAAAATCAGCCGTCGGCTGAATATTGCCTTGACTGACAAGGCTCAAAAGGTGCTGAATAAGCGCCCATTCCCTCCAGGTCAACATGGCCCAACCGCTCGTCGGCGCCAATTGTCTGACTATGGGATGCAATTGCAAGAAAAGCAAAAAGCACGCTACATGTATGGCGTCCTCGAGCGACAATTCCGCAATATGTATGCCCGTGCCCAACGCGTGCCCGGTGAAACCGGCGCAGCGCTGTTTATGTTGCTCGAGCGTCGTCTCGACAACGTCGTGTACCGCATGGGATTGGCCACTACCCGCTCACAAGCGCGTCAGCTGGTTGCCCACGGTCACGTGACCGTCAATGGTCGCAAGACCAACATCCCTTCCTATACGGTGCGGGTTGGTGAAAAAGTGGCAGTGCGCGTCGAAAGTCGCAAGCGGGTCTACTTCAAGACGCTGCTCGAAGCCAAAGAATTATTGCATCGCGCCCCCGAATGGATGCGCGTGACGCACGCTGACTTGACCGCAGAAATCACGGCGCTTCCCCGCCGCGAAGATGGCGAGCAAGGCATCAACGAGCAGTTGATTGTGGAATTCTACAGCCGTTAATTCGTTGCTGGCATCATTGCCCGTTGGGTAATGATGCTCCGCAATAATCACGGTGGTTAGTAGCGCAGTGACGATGTAAGGAGGCGAACGGTGCTTGACATCGCAAAGCCGAGTATCGAATTGGTTGCGGCAGAAGAAAACTACGGCCGCTTTAAAATCGAACCGCTGGATCCGGGGTATGGTCATACCTTGGGGAATGCGTTGCGTCGCGTGCTGTTGTCATCGATCCCAGGAGCGGCGATTACCAAGGTCAAAATCGAAGGCGTCTACCATGAATTCTCAACAATTCCTGGTGTCCGCGAAGACGTGACTGAAATCGTCCTCAATGTCAAAGGCATCCGCCTACGCTCATACGCCAACCGCAAGGTGCGTGTGTCGTTGGTACGCCAAGGCGCTGGCCCCGTGCTCGCCCGACATATGGATGTGCCGAGCAATGTCGAACTGGTCAACCCAGATCACTATATCTGCACCCTCGATGGCAACGAAAGTCGGATCGAGATGGAATTTACCGTGGAAACGGGCAAAGGGTACGTGCCTGCAGAAATGGGCGAAATCGTCGCTATTGGCGAAATTCCCATCGATGCGATTTTTACCCCCATTCCCAAGGTCAATTACGTCGTCGAAAACACGCGCGTGGGCCAAGCCACAAATTATGATCGTTTGATCATTGAAATCTTTAGTGATGGCACAATCAAACCCGGTGATGCCCTTCGTCATGCTGCCCAAGTCTTGGTGCAGTACAACCAAATCGTCGCTGACTTTAATCGGTTGGGTGGTTTGGATATCGAAGAAGAACCCCCAGGGGCGTTGCCCGTGGTAGATGGAAGTGCTATTCCTTCGTCAATCATGGAACGTTCGGTCGATCAGTTGGAGCTTACGACACGCACACACAATTGTTTGCGCCGTGCCGATATCACCACGATTGGCCAGATTTTGCAGATGGACGAGAAGCAGCTCAAAGCGGTCCGCAACCTTGGTGATAAGTCACTCGACGAAATCAAGGACAAAGTCCGTGAGATGTGCCTCAAAGCAGGATATGACCCAGGCGGTAAATGGGGTAAGTCAAGCGACGACGTCCAAAGCGTAACTGCTACGGGCGAAGACGTTGGAGTGGAATAGACGGACGGCGGTGCGTCTGCGTGAGTGGTCGTACCGCGTGATGTATGAGGAACGAAGATGCGACATCGTCGTGTAGGGTACAAATTGGGTCGCGATAAGGAACAACGTGTAGCGTTGTACCGCGGTTTGATGATTTCGTTAATCGAACATCGCCGTATCAAAACCACCATTACCAAAGCCAAGGCCATCCAGCCTGAAATCGAATCGTTGATTACGTTGGGTCGGATTGACAACCCACATAATCGTCGTTTGGCTTTGTCTCGCTTGGCCAGCAAAGACGCCATGCGCGCATTGTTTGCATTTGCTCCTGAGCAATTCAAAGATCGTAGCAGCGGCTATTCACGTATCACCAAATTGGGACCCCGGTTGGGTGATGGCGCCGAAATGGCAATTATCGAGCTGTTGTAGTTGGGTGATCTGGTGCGCAATATTGCGTTCCAAGTAGCCTATGATGGCACCGATTTGGTTGGCTCCCAATGGCAATCTGAGGGACGGTCGGTGCAAGGTGAACTAGAGTCGGCGTGGCACCGCCTGCACAACGAGCAGGTACGGATGACGCTGGCGGGGCGTACGGATGCAGGAGTCCATGCAACAGGGCAAGTTGCCAACACGTTGACCACCAGTCAACGTTCGTTGACCACCATTGTCCGGGCGATGAATGCGATACTTCCTGCCGATGTTGCGATTGTTACGGCTTGGGATGCTCCACATCAATTCCATGCGCGCTATTGGGCCGAAAGGCGCACCTACGAGTATGTGATTGATAATGGATTGGTTGCGTCGCCGTTATTACGGCGCACAACCTTGGCAGTAGCGCGACCGCTTGATAGCGATGCGATGCATGTGGCAGCACAAGTTTTGGTTGGCACACACGATTTTGCTGCATTTACTGTAGGTGCTCCGGTAAGTACTACGATTCGGCGTTGTGATAGCGTGGCGTGCATGCGCACAACCCGCGATCGCCAACCACTCGTGGTGATTCGTCTGAGTGCAAATGGCTTTTTGCGCAATATGGTGCGTATAATGGTTGGCACATTGGTCATGGTCGGTACTGGGCGACTGACGACTGCTGGGTTGCTTGCAATCTTGCAGGGACGTAATCGCCAACAGGCTGGGTTACTCGCTCCGGCGCACGGCTTGACAATGGTGGCGGTGGATTATCCCGCGTCGGCATTGCGACCGGATCCGTCACACGTGAAATGACGCTGTAGGTAAGGAATATGGGCATGAAAACCTATTCACAGAAGGCATCGGAAGTGTCACGCGATTGGTATGTGGTAGATGCCGACGGTCAAACCGTAGGTCGTCTCTCCACCCAAATCGCCACGCTATTGCGTGGGAAGCACAAACCGACATTTAGCCCCAACATTGATGGCGGCGACTTCGTCGTGATCATCAATGCGGAAAAGATCCAGCTCCTCGGCAAGAAGCAGGATCAAAAAATGTACTATCGCCACTCGAATTATCCGGGTGGGTTCAAGTCGGTCAGCTATCGCCGTATGTTGGCCACGCACCCAGACCGTATTTTGCGCTATGCGGTCAAAGGTATGCTTCCCAAGACGCGACTTGGTCGTCGTCAATTGGTGAAGCTTCGCATTTATGCTGGTGCAACGCATCCGCACCTTGCGCAACAACCAACCGTGTTTGTTCCGCAGGCTCGGTTCTAACGCAACGACGAGAGGGATATGATGGCAGAGAAGACTTATTACCAAGGCACGGGTCGTCGCAAGACTGCAGTTGCTCGTGTACGCCTCTATCGGGGCAATGGTGAAATCGTAGTAAATGGCAAAAGCGTTACTGCCTATTTCGGGCATCGCGCCTTGTTTGTATCAGAATTGGCTCGCCCATTCGAAGCCACCGGCCAAGTCGGTAGCTTCAATGTGATGGCCAAGGTGTTTGGTGGCGGTGTATCGGGTCAATGCAGCGCAGTGCGCCATGGTATTGCCCGTGCCCTGCTAGACCTCGACGTGGCAATGCGCCCCGCCCTCAAAAGCGCTGGCTTGTTGACTCGTGACCCCCGTATGAAAGAGCGCAAAAAAGTGGGCCTCAAGCGTGCCCGCAAGCGCCCACAATACACAAAGCGTTAATTCCGTTTTTTGGTTTGTGGATACACCAAATCCCTTGTCGTGGCATAATGCCCGGCAAGGGATTTGTTATTTGTAAGGAGCATCCAGCATTATGCCCATTGATATTATGCAGTTGAGCCACGCACTGATTCGCATAAAAACAGATCCAGACCAGCCAGGCGAATTGGCAGCTGCCTTGGATTACAACCGTACAGACGCAGCTTGCTGCGTCTGTACAGTGATAAGGCACCCATCAGCAAAAAAGAGAAAAAAGAAAATCACGCTGATGCGGCACATCAATGCGGGAATTGGCTTCCAATTCGCATCGGTTGGTAAGTGGTGCGGTGCCGTAGAATCTCCTTTGATTGGAAAATAATCGCTGTTGTGTAGTGCAGATAAAAAGTATGTACACGAAAAACACCGCATGTGATGGTTTACAGTACATGCGATGTTACGATATTAGTCCACGTTCAATTTTGCATTTTCAATTTTTTTCAATGGTATCTCGGTAATATTGGAATTGGTCTTGGGGGGCACAAATCATGGTCGGAGTTTTTGCATCGGGATGGAGCATCGTGCTGATATCAACAATTTGCCCATCGAGTCCCCATAATTCAGCACCGGCATTGTGGACGAGGGCCAGGGCAGGAGCGATGTCCCAGGCTTTGCAGCTCCCAATCAACGCCGCACTGGCGATACCGGCTGCCACATAGCACATCGACATAATACTAGCGCCCGTGGTGCGTACGCGCCCGTGGTAGTTGATGGTGTATTTACGATGCAAGTCTGATGGCACGGCCATCCAATCATCGAGTTGGATGGTGGGGGTGGTGGATACGTGAATTGGTTGCTCGTTGCGTAACGCTTGTCCGTCTGGAGTCGCCACATAAAGTTCTTCGCTCATAGGTGCATAGACGAATCCCGCATAGGGTTTGCCATAATGGACTAAGCCAATACCCACACACCAGCCAGTCAGGCCGCCTGCAAATGCCGACGTGCCATCAATCGGGTCAATGACCCACAAAAATTCATGGCTAGCGAGGTTTTGGTCACCGACAAAGGTGCCTTCTTCGCCGAGAATGGCATGCGTGGGAAAGTTGGTACGCAAATATGAAACGATCTGGGCTTCGACGGCTTGATCAATGTTGGTGACCAGCGATCCATCAGATTTGCGGGTGACCGCAAGTTGATGGCGTTGTTGTTTGGCATAATTCCCACAACTGGTCACGAGGCGAACTAAATCAGAGACCACAATGCTCGTCATGTATACCTTCTCGCAATAAAAACACTCCATGGTATTATACGAGTGAGAAGTAGAACTGTCACGAAATGAAGGACGCATGAACACGTTGCTTTTTGACCTTGATGATACACTGTACGATCTCGACATGCATCGGTTTCGGCATATAGACAGTGCGTGGCAAGAGTGGTTGATTACACTGCCGCCGATGATGGTGCCCTATGTGCTCCAAGCAGCGGTAACTGAACGAATTTTTTTTAAAGATATGCCGGAATTTTTGGGGAATTACGGAGTCCAAGAGCCAATGCTGTCACATTTGTGTGCGTATAGTCGGGCGACGTGGTTCAGCGATTTACGCCTCGATGAAGGGGTGGCAGCGCTCCTCGACACCCTCGCTACACGCTATAAATTGGGGTTGATAACCAATGGCCCAAGTTCTACCCAACGCGCCAAAATTGTCCAGTTTGATTTGGCACGCTGGTTTTCGGTGCTGGTGGTATCAGAAGAATTTGGGGTGGCCAAACCCGACCCTGCGATTTTTTTGCATGTAGCCAAGGAATTAGCGAGTGATCCTGCCGATTGTGTGATGATAGGTGATAATCCAGATGCCGATATTCGTGGGGCGCAGGCGGCGGGCATGCGAAGCGTCTGGATACAACGGCCCGCATTAGCGAAACAACCATTTACCCGCGACGTCGCGCGCTATCCCACAGATTTGCCGGCACCGTGGCGGACGATTCCACATGCACGCGACCTTTTGCGCGTAATGGAGGACTAATGCAGATAGCGTCGTTATCGTATGCACTAGAATCTTTGTCGCTCAGCGATCGTGCCACGATGGCGGCGGTGCATGGTTGCGACGAGCGACACGTGCTGGCAGTATTGCAAAAACCTGCGTCGTGGCAACACGGGCTGCTCCACCTCGCCCCAGCAGCCCGTGCGCTGCTTGATCGCATTCGGCGGGCGGGTGGACAGCTACCGATGGCATTGTGCGAAGCGGTAGGTGGCCCACTGCGCACCAATATGACGACATTGTCGCCCCGCACGCTGTTAGTGATTTACGCACACCATTCCCCACTCGAAACATTATTGATGGCGGGATTTGTATGGCCTATTGCGCATGATGGGGGGTATTGGGCGGTATTACCAGATGTCGAGGCACTCCTCCCGTCGCCATTACCCATATTGACGGTGTCTGAATCGTTGTCGTTGGACGTTGATGAGGTGTTGCCCCGTGATGAGGTGTTGTTGCAGGTAGCCTGTTTGGCGTTTGATGGGCGAGTGCCGTTGCAACACCACGGCAAAGTAGCGCAAGTCGTGTTAAATCGTATTTCCATTGCTGGCGTGACTGCGTCGTACCTGCAATGGTTGGTGGCGACGTTGCTGGCTGGTGGTGCGTTAAAGGCGCAAGCAAATCTGGTGGTGCCGACCCACCTATTGCTGGAATGGCTACAACTGCCGCCACACATGCGCCAACAAGAGTTGGCACGGGCATGGTTGCAGGCGGCCTGGAGTGAGTGGGAATTGGGGGCAAAGCGCCGGCCGCCCCCATTGGATGTACGGTTGGTGCGGCGGACTATGATCCAGGCCGTATTGCCCCATTTACCTGATGAATGGTGTGACAGTGACGATATCATTGCGCAATTGCGCATGAGTTGGCCCGATGTGATGCGACCGGTGCCTGCTGATGGACGTTGGAAATTGCCGGCAGGCTGGCCGACCCATTGGGATGATGAAGATGGCCAATTGATGCACTATATGCTGATTGGCCCACTGGCATGGCTGGGGTTGGTTGAATGGGCGGGGGATGGTGATTACCTCCGGCGCACGCAGTTAGGGGCATGGCATGCAGGGGTAGCTGTGGCACCGACGGTGGTGGCGCCACAGGCGGCCGTGCTTGAGCCTGATTTTTGTGTGGTGGTGCCAGCTGCTGCCAATTTCTATGCACGCTTCCAGTTGCATCGGATTGCTGATTGGCAAGATGCAGTCACGGCACAGATATCCCCGGCACGAGTCAAACGTGCGATTGCATTAGGCATGAGCGTGCCGGAATACAGCGATGTGCTGGCAACGATTACCGCCCAACCAATTCCTGTGGAGGTGCAGACGATGCTCCGGCGTTGGGGTGCTGATGTGGCCCAGATTACCTTGAGTAACGTCGTGATCCTGAGTAGTAGTGATGTAGCGGCGATTCAAGACATCCAACATGATCGCCGGCTCCACTTGCCGGCACACGAAGTACTCGATGGCACTCGGATTGCCTTGCAACCGAGTGATGCAATCGGGGTGGCGCGGCGGTTACGCCAGGCAGGATACCTGATTGACACCCAACAATTACGCCCCGGGCAATTTGATGACGCCGAGCTAGCGATTATCGATGCCGCGCTCCACCAGCTGCCGGCTGCGAGTGAGGCGGTACGTATGCTCCGGCGCCGCATCGCCCAAATGCGTACACCCGCAGGTGATACGCATGGGTGAACGACTCTATCGCACCACGGGAGTGATTATCAAGCGCATCGATGTGGGTGAAGCTGATCGGGTGCTCACAATTTTGACTCCAGTGGGCAAAATTAGTGCCAATGCCCGTGGGATTCGCAAAACAGCGAGTCGTTTGGCTGGGCACCTCGAATTATTGAGCTATTGTCAGCTACAGTTAGCTGCGGGCAAAAGTCGTGACGTGGTCACCCAGAGTGTGGCCATCGAACGCTTTGATGCAATTCAACAACGCTTGTACACCATGGCGGCTGGATATTATGTGACTGAATTAACGGACAATTTTGTGACTGATGAGGACACCGCTTCACCCGCATTAATCCACTTGCTCGCAAGCCTGCGGATGCTCTGTCAGCCCTGCCATGTGGAGATGGTGCTCCATTGGTATACGTTGCAGCTGAGTGATGTGGCGGGCTATCGACCTCAATTGTTTGATTGTGCGGTCTGTGGTACTTATTTGGACGAACAAGCGCAACGTTGGAGTATTACCCAAGGAGGCATGCTTTGTCCAGATTGTGTGCGGGCCGATATCCATGCGTCGATTATTAGTTTGGCGTTGTTTAAATTGTTGCGCTTTGTGCAACGCGAGCCATTGGCGGTGGTGGCGCAGACCGCGCAACCATTTGCACTGCATACCCAGGCATTTCGCTTGTTACGACAATGGGTGGTGCGCCACAGCGAACAACCGTTGCGCTCAGCAGTGTTTTTTGATGATGTGCGCCACAAAGAATATCAAGATCAGGTAGGTACACAAGAATGATTGCGGAATCGATAACAAAAAACAAGCAACCTGCGCTATAATCAATGCAAGGGTTTGTGGATATGCACGTGTAGATATGCACATATATTTTTTACAAATAGGAGGGGCATATGGGATATATAGAGTCGAATCTCGTTGCAGATGAAGAAATCTTGTATACCGGTCGTAAGCATGCGGTGTTGATGATTGGCCAAATTGTTACCGAGATTATTCTCATCGGGTTGACATTGGTGGCTTTTTCGGTGGTTGGCTTGGTCTTCGCAAAATTCAACATGACACAAAATGCCATTCAAGTTATCGTATATGGCGCACTTGGACTGGCAGCGACGGTATTGGTGGTGAGTGGCGTATTGGACTACCTTAAATGGTATAACGACTGTGTGGTGATTACCAATTTTCGTATGATGCGCTTTGAGGGATTGTTTAACCGCCATATGGTGGAATCAGTGTTGGACAAGATTAATGATGTAACGCTCAATCAGACCTTTTGGGGGCGTGTTTTTGGCTATGGTGACGTGACGGTATTGACAGCCGCCGAAAGTGGCATCCAAGAAATGCGTAACATTGCTAAACCATTTGAATTCAAACAAGCGTTGTTTAAGGCGCGTTCGATGGATGCAGATGGTGAACAACATGTCGATATGCGTCACCAAGAATCGCTACATCATGATGATGAGCATCAGCTCCAATCCGAATATCAAGATGACGATAATGCGCATCGCGATATGAGTGATATAGATGCAGTATCACCAACCCCACCTCGTGGCAATGACGAACGTGCTGCTGGATATGATCAGCAAAATGACGATGATGAAGAACGGGCCATTATTTTGAAGCAACTCGAAATCTTGCACGCCAAAGGAATCTTGGACGACGAAGAATTTCAGGCGAAACGACTCCGTGTATATGGCAAGGATGTATAAATAAATGGCACACCAACTCGAACAAATTCAACAGGCCGTGGTTGCGATTGAGGCGTGTACGTCGCTCACGCCGCGTGTGGGAGTCATCTTGGGGTCAGGTCTCGGTGCATTGGCCGATGAGCTCGTTGATGCCACCGTCATTCGCTATGCTGACATCCCGGGCTTCCCACAATCAACGGTCCATGGGCACCGTGGTGAATTGGCGATTGGATTAATGGGAGGCACGCCGGTGGTGGTAATGCGTGGTCGCTTTCATTTTTATGAAGGCTATGACATGCATCAGGTCACACTGCCGGTGCGGGTAATGCAGGCACTGGGCTGTGCAACCTTGATTGCCACCAATGCAGCTGGCGGACTACGCCCTGACTGGCCAGTGGGTGATTTGGTATGTGTAACGGATCATATTTTCATGCCAGGTATGGCTGGACATCATCCATTACGTGGTCCAAACGATGAACGCTTGGGTGTGCGCTTCCCGGCCATGCTCGATGTTTATAATCCGGCGTTGCGCGTATTGGCGCACGACGTTGCTGCCACCCAAGGGACCACGTTGCGTGATGGAGTCTATATCATGTTGGCTGGTCCTTCGTTCGAAACAGGTGCAGAGTTGCGCATGTGCCAACGACTCGGTGCCGACGTCGTCGGTATGTCGACGGCTCCCGAAGCAATAGTGGCCCGGCATGGCGGCATGAATGTCCTTGCCATCTCGTTGGTCACCAACCAAGCCTTGCCCGATGGCAGCCCTGCCAATCACGAAGAAGTGATGGCCGCTGGTGATGCCGCCCGCCCACGGTTTGGGGCACTTTTGACCGGCATTGTGGCTCGGCTGTAATTTGAAAATTGTCGTGGCAATTAGGTGTATATAACTGTAATGTATCTGTAATGTTTACCAAATCATCATTTCGGGTATAAAAAACTCCCCCGTTCGCCACAGTTGTTGTGGAACGGGGGAGTTTTTTGATGTCTGCGGTATTATGGAGTCAAAATAAGTACATCTTGACTGACTTCTTCGACCCGGCGCCGCAGCCACGGCATGGGGTGGTATTCGACATTGAGCCAAGGTTTGATGAAATCGCTATAGTGTTGGCTGAGTGGGTGTCCCGATTGTCCGATGGGATGGATGCTTTTACTCCGTTCCCAATCGGAGGTATCACAAATCAAGCGCACTGATGGGCAGGAGTACGCATTTATGCCAGACGGCATGGTATTGATGTCGCCGAGATTGACGGTATCGCGGTTGCCGGCCAGCTCAAATACCCCCCGATTAAACAAATTCCCGATAATTGGTACGCTGCCGAGGGCATGGGTAAATGCAATGGTGTGCCATGCGCCGTAACGCCAAGCATTGAGGTTCGTCCCCAAGCGTTTGCGCAGGACGGCGATGGTGCGTTGCCATGCCAGGGGAATGATGTCATCCCATGAGCGGGTATCGCCGAACCAATCATTGTCGTTTTGGGTGGCTGCCGCCAAAATATTGGGCAACGATCGTTGCATATATTCGCGACCGGGACGTGACGCAAATAATCCGATGCCGACGGTGGTATTCATGATGTCACTTAGTGGTGCAAATACCACGTGTTGGAGCTCATCGATGAATTGAACCGCAATGGTGGCAGCGATACTATTGGTAGAAAGCATGCCATCCCAGGCCGAGAGGAGTGCGCGGGCTTGATTGGCAATAGGTTCTCCGTCAGGGAATCGGCCTGCCAATGTGACTACTTCGAGTCCAGGCAGGCTACGGTGATCACCATGAATTTGCGCAAAGGTGACGGCATCATGGCGTTCGTGTTGTTGGAGCAATTGCGTAATGCGGGCTGCCCGCCAGCCGCTCAACCACTCTCCCGCAATGGGTGGCATATGATCGTTAGGGACGATTTGGTTGTTGGCGGTGGCAATAAAGCCGGCTGGGGGGTCGTAGGTGGCGGGGAGTTGGGCATAGGGCACCATGCCACTCCATTCGTATTCACCGCTCCAGCCTGGCACGGGTACCCGCCCGGTGCCGTTGGCGCGGAGTGGGGTGGCGCCAGCGAGTTGATAGCCGATATGTCCTTCGACATCCGCATAGACAAAATTTTGCGGTGGCACATCCCACTGCGATAACGCTGCCCGGAATGAATCCCAGTCTTGGGCGCGATTGACACCAAGGATGGCATCGACCAGCGTAGATGCGGCATAGGCGGTCCAGCGGAGCGCCAACGGTTGTTGTTCGCGGCTGCCATCGCTTTTGATGAGGGGTGTAATGACTGGCCCATGGTGGGTAATCCGCACGGGTTCAATCAGTGGTGCGCCACCGCGTACGTTGATGGTTTCGTAGTGGAGTTCTGCTTTGCGCCACTCACCTTGGTATTCGTAGCGTAATCCTGCGGGGTCACTTGGATCGAAGCGTTCAATGTATAAATCTTGGACATCGTTCATGCCGTTGGTGACGCCCCATGCGATGCGTTCGTTATGGCCGATAATTACACCTGGGACCCCCGCAAAACTTGCACCGGCCACATGGTAATCGGGGGAGTCGAGGTGGTTTTCATACCAAATTGACGGCATAGTGATACTCAAATGAGGATCGTTGGCAAGTAATGGCAAGCCACTCGTGGTACGACTGCCTGCGACTACCCAGTTATTGCTGCCGTTGTTTTCGTTGTCGCCTATCCATGGCCGTGCTTCAGCAGCCATGGATAGGGCGCTATTGCCGATATTGCTATGGTATTGCATGCCAGCGGGCACGATTGTGGGTAAGTCAGCTCGTTGTTGGGCTTCATAGATGGCGGCACGATTGACGCCTACTTTGGCAATCATTTGGGCACGCAACACTTCTTGTTGCCAATTGCCCGATAAATTGAGCGCCATCACTTTGCCCCATACCAGCACATCGGCGATGCTCCACGGCTCAGGAGTATGCCGGATCAAGCGAAATTCGGGAGGGAGCTTGCGACGGTTTTGGGCGATATAGGCGTTGATCCCGCTAATATAGGCTTCGAGTACGGCACGTGATTGTGCACTGAGGGTATCGACATCACGTTGTGCTGAGCGCCCCAACCCGAGGATACGCATATAGCGGTCGGTATCGAGTGTGCGGGCACCGGTGATTTCGGACAGGCGACCAAACCCGAGGCGCCGTTGCGTTTCCATTTGCCACAAACGATCTTGGGCATGCACAAATCCTTGAGCCACAAATAAATCGTGGTTGTTTTGGGCATAAATATGCGGTACACCCCAACGGTCGCGTAATACTTCGACGGGTTGTTGCAATTGACTGAGCGATAATTTACCTTTGGTTTGTGGCAGCGACTGGCGCAGGGTGGCAAATGCTGCTACCCCTACGGCGCCTAGGATTGCCCCAACAATCCCGATTTTGCGTTTTGTAGTCATAATATCTTCCTTTTCTGCGAAAAACATGTATGTGGGCAACGATAAACCCGTTAGCGTATGGTGGTTTGGGCCTGATAGGCATGAATGCGGGCGGCAAAATCAGATAACATGAGTGCGGTTGCCCCCCAGACACGATAGTTGTTAATCATAAAATAGGGAACGACTAACTGCTCAGCGCCAAATTGCCGTTCTTCAAAGCAGAGCACATCTGCAGGCAAAATAGTCATTAATGGTGCCATAAACACCTCAGCGACTTCGTGTGGATTGGGGGCAAACGGGGGCAATGAATCGCACCAGGCCACGACTGGTGTCACCATATGGTTGCTCCGTGGCACATAGATGGTGTGGAGTGTGCCAATCACGTGTACCGCAGTAGGTGATATACCGAGTTCTTCTTCGGCTTCACGAAGCGCCGCCATCAACACTGTTTCACCAGTATCGACTTTGCCGCCAGGGAAGGCGATTTCGCCGCCATGTTGGCGTAAATGACCACCACGTCGGGTGAGTACAATGTCGATATCGTGTTGGTTGGGGGTTACGAGTACCAACACGGCTGCCGCCCGTGGTGTCACGCCAGCTGGAGGCTGATTGATGCGTGCCACACGACCATCGTGATGGCGCATCATCGGTAATTGATGGGGTTTCACGCCGTAATCATGTTGCGCAATTTGTTGGGTAATGTGTTGCCACGGATGGCTCATGCTCATACTCATAATGACTGGTTATACGTGGCTAGGGTACCACACACGGTAACGTAGCGACGACAATGCTTTTGATGCGTGTGATGACTGATATGGTGTAATCACCTTGGGGCTCCTTACCCATTTTGAGTGGGATGGCAAAAAAACCAGTGCTATCGCTGGTGCCACCACCAACTACGCGTGTGCCGAATTTCAACAATAATTGGGTATCGGGGGTTGTGCGACCACTTAATAAATGGACGGTGTTTGGGCTACAGCGTAATATTTCGGGTGGGGCTGCCACAACGGAGTCACTGACGGGGGCTTCTGTGATTATGGTGGGGGTTTCTGCTTCGGTATCGAGATTGGTTGGTGATTGTTCTAGAAGCATCACAACGGTTGGTGTTGAGGTCTCGCTCGGCGTTTCGCTCGGCGTTTCACTCAGTGTCTCACTGGGTGTCTCACTCGGTATGCCATCGATTGGTGGAGTGGGGATGCTATCACTTGTCGGGCTTGGATAGGGATAATCTTCATTTAATGTATTTGCTGATTGTGCAGGAAGTGGTTGGAGTATGCTGAGGAGCATAATGATTGCGATGATACTCATCAACCCAATCGGCACTAAATTACGATGTATCATAGTATACCTTTCGGGGATAGGAGCCTACGCTCATTGTAGCAATGATAGTCCATAAATATACTGGTAGATATATCAAAAACTACTGATAGTGGTATGGTAATCAGGGTGTGAGCTGGTCAATAATAGCAGCAAATTCGCTGAATTGGCGGGCTCCAATAATCCGTTGACCATTAATCTCAAATACCGGGCGCGATATGATGCCGGCTTCTTTGGCGCGGGTATATCCGGTGAGTAGTGGTAGGCGGTATTTATCGCTTTGCATACAGCTATCAAATGCAGCACCATCGAGCCCAATGCTTTGGGCGCGTTGGCTTAATCCGGCGGTTATACTTTCGGCGGCAAAGAGTCCACCTTGATCAGCATAAATAGCGGTTCGCATGGCGAAATAGTGTTGTTGTTCACCGGCACATTCAGTGGCGTGGGCTGCGAGTAACGAATCTTCGCCGGTTTGGAAGAGCGGGCGCACGATAATTCGTATTTTGCCGGTACGGACATAGGCATCAATCAACTGAGGTTCTACTTCCAGCACGTGGAAGGCACAGCTTCCTCAGAAATAGTCAGAATAATCGACAAACGTGATGGGTGCTGCCATATCGCCAAGCACATGATACCCTTCGGGGGTGAGTCCTGACGCCAAGGAATCATCAGTATTGACTACTATAATCGGCTCATTTGTTGCGATAACTATGGGGGTGGGGGCGGCAATTGTGGTCTGCGTCGGGGCTTCGCGGGTAGGCTCAATCGTTGCACTTGGCCACGGTGTGGCTGCTGGTGAACCAACAGATTGACTGCCACAATTGGCAAGGACAACGGTAAAAATAATCATACTCAACAGACGAATAATAGTCATAAATGAAAATCCTAAAAAAATTCTGTCGAAACAGTGCTAATATGACGTGTAATATCTTGCCGAAGTTCCCTATTTATCAGTATACTACAGACAATGGTTTTGTAAGACCTATTGTGTGAAGGTGTTTACATCGTTTGTACGGTAGCACCCTGAAATGGAGCCACACATGGCAAAAAAAATATCGTTGATATGTACGGTGCGTGATGAAGCCGACAATATTACCCAATTGCTGGAATCGATGATTGGACAAAGTTGGTCTGCGGACGAAATCGTGATTAATGACTGCAACAGTCAAGACGATACTGCATTGATTGTGCAAAGCTATATCGATGTGGGGTATCCGATTCGGCTTGTCAAAGGAGGATACAATATTCCTTCGGGGCGAAATAATGCAATATTTTATGCGACCGGTGACATTATTGCCTGTACTGATGCGGGATTGTTGTTGGATCGGCATTGGCTCAAGCGGATTACGACGCCACTGATTAGTGATGAAGCCGATGTGGTGGGCGGTTTTTTTCGGCCATTACCACGCAGTGTATTTGAGTTAGCGTTGGGCAACACGAATTATCGTGATCCTGATGAGATTGACGGGGCGACGTTTTTGCCGTTTGGCAAGTCAGTCGCATTTACCAAAGCTGCGTGGGAGACGGTATCAGGGTACCCGGAGTGGGCTACTCATTGTGAAGACGTATTGTATGATTTAGCACTCAAGCAGGCGGGGATGCGATTTGTGTTTGTGGAAAATGCGCTCGTGCACTTCCAGCCCCGTTCTGACCTATGGCAATTTGCGCGGCAGTATTATTTTTATGCGCGCGGAGATGCGGTTGCGGGGCTCTGGCCACGGCGGCATGCGATCCGCTATGCTGTCTATTTGTGGGCATTGGCATTGGCGAGTCTCGGCGGGTGGGCGTGGTTGTTGCTAGCAATCGGAATGATTGCCTACAGTAGGATGCCGTGGGTGCGCTTGTGGCGGCGCTATGGTGAAGGGGTCAATGGTTGGCAAACCGTGGCTGCGATGGGGCTGGTGCCATGGTTGCGGGTGGTTGGTGATGTGGCCAAAATGGTGGGGTATGTAGCGGGGTGGATACGCCTGTATCGTAACCCAATCATCCGTAACGATCGGGATGGCTGGATACGGGCGCATATGGCGGTGGCGTCGAGTCACCCCGACGCCACGGCTGATTAACTTTCGGCGATTAAGCCTGGGATAGGCGCAATCGTCAGGCGGCGATTGGCGACATCGAGATGGCGCACAAAGGCTTTGACCATGGGGACGAGCGCTTCGGACAAGCCCGGGCGCTCGATGACAATCACGTCACTTGCGCCAGTGGTAATCACATCGTTAATGACGCCGATTACCGTCCCTGCTTCGTCGACGACGGTCATCCCCGGCAAATCATGGATGAAGTATTCGTCGCTTTCCAAGGGGGCTGCGGCGCTGGCAATGATGTACAAATCGGTGTTGCGTAAGGCTTCGGCTTGGTCGCGTGTGGCGACGCCACCGAGAGTGGCAGTGTAGAGTGCACCTTTGTAATGCGCGAGACTACGTAGCCGAAACGAACGTTTGCCGTCGTGGCTATACAACATTGGTTGTGATTTGGCCAAATGTTCGGGTTGCGTTGACACAAGGTTGAGTCGGACCATGCCACGCAGGCCGACGACGTTGGTCAATGTGCCGATGAGCAATAACTCATCGGCAGGGGGGGTGTATGCGTCGCTCATGGGCTATTCGATATCAATATGGACACGCTTGCCTTGGCGTGCCGCTGCTACTGCTACCAAATCACGAATGGCTTTGGCCACGCGACCGTTGCGTCCGATGATTTTGCCGGCTTCTTGTGAGCTGACGCTCAAGCGGAAATTGACGGCATACGGCGTCGCCCGTTCGCGGATTTGTACCGCCTCGGGCTGGTCGACGAGGTTCCGCACCATGTACTCGAGTAACGTACGCATCTACTTGATTTCTAGCTGACGACCGGGGTGGGTTTGCCATTGGCATCGAGGACATCGACGCGCTTGAGCAACCGTACCACTGTCTCGGAAGGTTGGGCACCGACGCTCATCCAATGACGGATGCGATCGGCCTTGACTTCGAGTTCTTGGGGTTGGCGCACCGGATTGTAGTGACCAACAATCTCGATGAATTTGCCGTCACGGGGTGCCCGTGAATCGGCCACGACCAAACGATAGCTGGGTTGCTTCTTTTTGCCGGCGCGGCGCAAACGAATAGTGACCATAGTACGATCTGCCTCCTACACGTAACGTGCTGTGTGTTGCTTTAGCGGAGCCGGCGCATTAATTCACGCGGGTCAGGCATGCGGCCTTTGGTTTTGCCGCCGAACTGCTTCATTACCCGTTGCATCTGCTGGAAGTTTTTGAGCAACGCCGAGACCTGTTGGGTCGACGTGCCACTCCCCTTGGCAATCCGCTCTTTTCGACTGCCTTTGATTATATCCGGATTGCGTCGCTCGCCGGGTGTCATCGCTTGGATGATGGCCTCAACACGACGTAATTCCTTCTCGTTGACCAGATCGCCGGCCTTGGCCAGCTGCCCCATCCCCGGCAACATGCCGAGAATCTGGTTGATGGGTCCGAGTTGCCGCATTTGCTTCATTGACGACAAAAAGTCTTCGAGGTCAAATGAGCCTTTGGCAAGCCGTTTCTGCATGCGGTCGGCTTCGCCTTGGTCGATGGTCTGTTCGGCACGCTCGATGAGCGACAAGACGTCACCCATACCGAGAATCCGCGAGGCCAACCGATCGGGATGAAATACTTCGAGCGTGCCCGCTTCGATTTTTTCACCACTGCCCAAAAACTTAATTGGTACACCCGTCACTGCCCGCACCGACAAGGCTGCACCACCACGGGCATCACCATCCACCTTGGTGAAAATGATCCCGCTGAGCGCCACCCGTTTATTGAACTCGTCTGCGACGCGGACTGCTTCTTGCCCAATCATGGCATCTACCACCAACAACCGTTCTTGGGGTTGGGCTATTGCGACAATGTCACTCAGCTCAGTCATCAAGACGTCGTCGATTTGGAGCCGACCGGCGGTGTCAATCAGTACGTAGTTGCAGTGTTCTTGGCGCGCATACGCCAAGGCGCGGGCTACAATGTCGGTTGGTTTGGCGGCCGTCCCCTCGCTGTATACCGGGATGTTAATCTGCTTACCCAGCGATTCGAGCTGTGTCACCGCCGCAGGGCGATAGACGTCGGCGGCCACTAACAATGGGCGCTTGCCTTTTTTGCGCAGATATAAGGCAAGTTTGGCGGCGTGCGTGGTCTTACCAGCGCCTTGTAACCCGACCAGCATAATCACGGTGGGTGGCAAGGTGGCTTCGACCAACGGCACTTCGGCATCGCCAAGCAACGATATTAATTCGCTACGGACGATCTTGATGACTTGTTGTGACGGCGTCAAGCTGCGTGATACTTCTTCGCCAACGGCTCGTTCCGATACCTTGGCGACAAAGTCACGCACCACTTGTAAATTCACGTCGGCTTCGAGCAGGGCCAACCGGACCTGCTTCATCGCCTCGCGCACGTCTTCTTCGCCTAGGCGGCCTTTGCCACCGAGCTTTTTGAATACTGCCTGTAAGCGATCCGCTAGGCTTTCGAACATCACTGCTCCCCGCTGTAGGCACACTACCCCAGCCTGAATCCGTCCTTGTATTGTAGCGTGTGCGAGGGCTAGCGTCAAATCAGAATTTGAAAGTCGGTTGGTGCATGATTACTGTGGGTTAAGAATTTGCGTTACCCAGTTCACAAACCCCCCCGAATAGGTAAAAACGTTGTTGACATCCATGCGATTCATGTAGCGGAAGCACCCTTGTAGGCGCTCGTTGAGGACCGCTGGATCGGTATAGTCAATATAAAAAATATATTTGCCATGGACATCGCGGAGATCCTCCGCAAATTGGCGAATCAAAAACCGCAACAAGGCATCTTCTTCGGACAAACTATACCCCACCAACACCAAAACGTCGCTTTCTTGTAATAGCCGGACCGCTTTGGGGAAGATCGACATAAAGTAGGGGTTGGAGTAATCTTGCTCTTTGGAGGGCATCATGATTTCGGGGGCGCGATTACGTACATCATCAAACGAGCGCCGACGGTAGTCGAATTCATACATGTTGCCATTGGGGATGATTTCGAAGCCCCCATTGATTTTCAAAAGTGAGGTAATCGACCAAGCGTCTTGGACGATATTGGTGTTGCGTTTGCCGTCGATAAACCGTGCTGTGACGCCTCGGTACGTATTGCGTACGGCATTGCGTTCGCCCGTATTATCCAAAATCGTTTCGATGACATAATCGTAGTTGGTCGACAAGAAATTCATATGGACGCCACGCGCGGCACCATTGTCATTGACTTGATGTTCACTCAGCCACTGAAAGAACTGCAGGATGCTTTTTTGGTTATCACTGGGATGTGGCGGCGCCGGGAATCGTCCCAAGGCTTCATCATAATAATTGAGGGAAGAGATGGTTTCAAAGCGTTTGAGCACGATGGCTTTGATTTCGTCGATGGTATAGCGAATACTCAGCTCATCCATATAGCGGGTGCGGATGCCTGGATACTTCAATTGCATGCTGAGATTGTAGAGTAGTTCTTTGAATTTACTTGGTGCCGTATCGTCGATGGAAGGGTAGCCTGGTTGGGTCAAGAGTTCGTCGATTTCGATATTGGCAGCAATGTCGGTTAAAAACTCTTTGGGGAAGGTGAAAAGCTCATTGCCAGTAGGTGACGTGGGATCCCAGGTTTTGGAAAACCCCGCTCCCATGAAAAAAGTGACGTTCATTAGCTTTTTGTGGTCTGGTTGCTGACCGGAATGGGTAAGCACCAACTCACGAAAGGCACTGGCTGCATCCATGTGAATCCCCGCTTCATTTGTATTACTAACATACCGCATTCGGCGCACAGCTTAATAATAACATGACACTCCCCAAAAACTGTGTGCGTGCAACAAATTAGGCGAGGCGATACGCGGTAGAAAAAATAACATCCGCGATAAAAACACAATCGCCAAGTGCATTGCACTTGGCGGTGTCTGTGGCGGGGATGACGGGATTCGAACCCGCGGTCTCGACCTTGACAGGGTCGCATGTTAGGCCGACTACACCACATCCCCATGTGGATTTTTGCGGAATATTTTGGTGACCCCAGTGGGATTCGAACCCACGATCTTCACCTTGAGAGGGTGACGTCCAAGGCCGCTAGACGATGGGGCCGCCGCTTACCGCTTATTGTTCACGCTCATACGTTACAACAACGAGGTGTATAATATCACAGCCGAAATCAATTTGCAAGCGCAATTTGGATGAATTTGTGAATTGGGGTAATTGTGCGAGGGATGAATCCCGGAACTGATTGTGCTACACTAGGTAATAGCGCAGATTTTGCATGATTTTTATAAAAAAAGGGCATGGTATGGCAGCGCGCATCCATGATGTGATTGACACATTTGGTCAACAATACGGTGCAGACATCGTCTGCCTGCATCGGCAAATACCAGGCAATCCTGGACAACGAATAACTCATTTGGCGGTGGAGCAGGTTGTTTCGCATGCATGGGTTAATTTGACGGGTGAGCCGTTCCGACCGCATCATGCTACCACATTGATGGCAATGCGGCGTGGCGAGCCTGCAGCGATTGTGGCGGCACATCCGCGTCGATTGCTGAGCATGATTTGCCTTACCGTCAACCAGCTGATTGACATCCCCGGTAGTCGGGCCATTTTGTTGGTGCACGACGATGTCGCGGCCCAAGTGGTGTGCCACGAAGTCAATACATTTGTCGATAAAGTCCTCGATCACGACATCACCGTTGCCGTGATTAGTGATAGTAGCGGCGATATGGCACAGGCACGATTATTGATTGTGACGTACGAAGCGTTACACCGCCGCCTGTTGCGCTACCATGACCGCATGTGGCGCCCGTGTTGGGAAGCAGTCCGGCTGATTGGCTTGGTCGATTTACATATGGCCGCCGGGATTGGCATGTACCATATCGCGGCCCTGCTCGTGCGCCTACAACGGGTAGTCAATCGTTATGCCAGCATGCAAGTGGTGCAATGGCTGGCAACGAGTATGCCTGCTGATGGGTTGGATGCCGTGTTGCGGAGCCTCGGGGTGGGCTCATGGCGCATGATTCCTGCTGATGATTACCCCAACGATGCGGTTGATGTGTCGGTGTGGCATTTACCCGAAGATTACCTGGCCGTCGCCCATGAGTTGGCCGTGCAAATCAGCGATGCTGGCTATACGGCACATTTGTATGCCCGTGATGTTGAGCAACATTTGCTACCCGATGCTGACCCGCAACAGAGTATTACTGTTGGGACACAACTGACGGGGGCACAGGTCTTGATTGTGGCTGGGATTGCCGATGATCGCTGGTTGCTGGCGCAGGCCTTGCGGAGCGGCTACCATGCGGTAGTGGTGTTGCTTGGTTCTCACCCCCTCGATAGCTGGTATTCGCAAGTCCCGACGCGGTTGGTTGAAAATCTGACGGTTGATTGGCCACTCGCCGCCCTCAATGCCTATGTGCTTACCCAACATTTGCGCACGGCTGCCTATGAATGGCCGTTGCGCGATGAAGAAATCACGGCGTGGCATGCCAGTGAATTGCGTGACCGCTTGGTCGAACGCCAACAATTGCGGGTATTGCCTAACACCCAAGGCTGGGTGAGTGCTGGCGAAGACGACCCCTACGACGATTTCCATTTGTTATCGGCGATTGGGTTGCCGGTGCTATTGCGGATTGGTGACATCAGTCTCGATGCCCCGTTTGACCCTACCGGGTTTGAGCGCTGGTTGGCCAAAGGGGCTTCGGTGCCGCCGTGGTATGGTGGCATGCGAGTCATCCAACGCAACGAAGACGACGGCAGTGTGGTGCTCCAGCCCGATGTACCGCAACGGCGTACCTTACCGTTACGTTCCTGTGAAGTGGCGATTCGTGACACAAAAACTACGCATGCGCTGACGCAAGGTGCAGTGGTGACTTACGGACGTGTGTTGGTGACGGAGCGGATTGTGGGGATGCGTGAACTACGTGACGACGTGGTGCGTGACCATATGTTTGCGACACCCCTCGAAAGTCGTTGGAGCGCGCCGGGGTGGTGGATCGATGTGCCACAGTGTGTCGATGAGGCTGCCTTGCGGATTGGCTGGAGTGTGGTGTTGACGTTGCCGGTATTGAGCATGTTAAAAACGTCAGCGGTGGTGCCGTGTGGCGATACGACATTCCGTCGTCTCTATATCATCGATGCACAGCCAGGGGGTAATGGGGCCGCCGAATGGATGTTTGCGCATATCGAAGAAGTACTCGTGACGGCGGTGGCGATTGCCCAGACGTTGCAGGCAGACCCGTTATTGGCTGAAAGTTGCCAGTTGGACAACGAATGGTTGCGTCGTTTGATCGGCACCCGTGGAATTACCACGCCGGCACTGAGTCCGGCCTTGCCTGCATTAGCGATGCCGGCACCACGCCGTGATGTGCCAACGACTGTTGCCATCCCCACACCACCGGTGCGTGACGATGACGAAATGTACACGGTGATACCGAGTGCCACTCCCGGGGCGCCGAGTGATGTGACTGCCCCACAAAAATACCCCCCGATGGGGGCGAATCGCAACACCCCGGTGCCTCCGCGGCGCTCGTGGGCTACGCGCTCCAAGCGTACCCCCTCAGACAACCCACCGTCCACTCCCGTGAATCAACCAAGTACGCCGGTTATTCCGCCAGCAAGCCGACCAAGTACGCCGCCTGCATCAAGTAGTGGGCGCCCAAGCACCGTCGCGATACCAGCCGTGAGTCGACCAAGTGCTGCACCGGCGCCAAGTAGTGTGCGGCCGAGTACGCCAGCCACACCTCCTCCGCCAGCGAGCCGACCGGTGAGTCGAGTAAATACGCCGGCTGAGGCGACTCCTGCGGCGCCAAATGTCAGTCGGATTATGGCCAATATCCGTAAGCAGATTCAACAACAGCGGCCGGCGGCTCGCAGTACTTCTGCGCCAGCGGCTCCGGTGCAATCACGGTTTGGGGATGTCCCGCGCTTTGCTACGGGGCAGAGGATTTTTTGTTTGCCGTATGGCGATGGTGACGTGATTGACAGTGAATTTGTCGACGGGCATGAATTTATCCGCGCGGAATTCCCTACCTATGGGGAATTGCGGATTGACCCATCGGTGAGTTTGGTGCGAATTATTGCCGAGAATGATGATCAAGACGAGTAGGCATGATTTTGTCTCTACAGACTATTGACAATGCGAACAAATATGCTACAATGCCGATGTGACGTCATATTACACTAAATACGAGTGGATACGTTCGAATACGAGAGGAGTTCCCCTTATGGCACGTGATCTCAACAAAGTAATGCTGACTGGCTATCTGGGTGCAGACCCCGAGATGCGCTTTACCCCGCAGGGTAGCCCTGTGACCACCTTCAGTGTCGCAAGTGGGCGGAGCTGGAAGTCGGCTGACGGCACGCAACACGACGCCACCGAGTGGTTCCGGGTGGTGGCGTGGGAGAAGCTGGCCGAAATCTGCAACCAATACTTGACCAAAGGCACCCGCGTGTATGTCGAAGGGCGTTTGCAAACGCGTAAATACACCGACCGTGACGGTCAAGAGCGTTCTTCGACCGAAGTTATCGCTACCGATATGATTATTTTGAGTAGCAAACGGGGCGAAGACGGTGGTGACGACGGCAGTTATCAAGGAATTAGTGGTGGCAATTACGGTGATGAGCCAATGGCCAAGTCGGCTCCGCCCCGTGCTGCAGCCTCACCAAGTATACCCAGCCGTACTCCTGCGCCAGCCCCCCGCAATCGCCCAGCGCCGATAGCGACTAGTGGCGACGATGAGTTTGATGCACCACCGGCCCCCCGTCCGGCCCGGCCAGCGAGTGGCAGTCCGACTCCCCGCAAGCCGGCGCCGTTGCCTGACGACGATACCGATTTGCCGTTTTAATTTACAGAGCGCGTGTTGCCCCGGCTGGAATAAATCCAGCCGGGGCATATTTTTTGGGTGTGGATGAATAAACATAAATGATGTTTTGGTACGCACGAATCTGTTTTTTGGGCAGTCATATAATATGCATGAATCATGTATAGTCGCTAATGTGTATGCCTAGCGCTATGCGTAAATGAATTATTGATGTGTTGTTAACAAGAAGCGTGTCAGTATTTATTTATTTTTCAATATGATAAGATTAGGGTGTAAATACGGATGTAAGCCAAATAGTAGCTGAGTAGAGGAGTACGCAATGACTGTGCAAAATCGAAGCCGGCGTGATTTTTTGCGCCAAGTGGGGCTGTTAGGGGTGTCGGGGTTATTGGCGGCGTGTGGCAATAGCCTGCCTGTAGCGGATACTGCAGAAAAACCCACTGGGAGTGGTACATTACGACTAGTGCATACACTAGAGTGGGCTGGGAAGGAAGTATTATCACCGGCATCACCTGTTCGTTTCTTCCCGACGATTGAGTTACTCTACAATCGTTTGGTGCGGATGAGCGCAGCCGGTACGCTGGTTCCTGAGCTTGCTACAGCATGGAAGTCAAATGCAGCGGCTACGGAATGGACGTTTACGTTGCGGCAAAATGTGCGCTTTCATAATGGGGCATCGTTCACTGCCAAAGACGTGATTTATACGTTGCAAAATGTCATGAATCCGGCAATCGAATCACCAGGGGCTGCGGTGCTTGAAATTGTGGATGCAGAGAAAGTCGTTGCACCCGATGACTTCACGGTGGTATTTCCGTTGAAGCAACCACATGCAGATTTTCCATTGTTGTTGATCCATTATTCGATGTATATCATTCCAGATGGCATTGGTGAAAAAATCAACACGACGGGAATCGGCACAGGTCCATTTAAATTGACCCAACTTGCCCCAGAGGGTGTGACAACGGTGATGGCAAACCTCGAATATTGGGCTGGTAAACCAGGTGTTGCCCAGGTCGATATCGTAGGCATCGCCGATGCTGACGCTCGTACTGCGGCGTTGTTGGCCAATCAGATTGATTATGTGGAAACAACCAGCCCAGATAGTGTCGATTTGATTAAACAAAAATCAGACTACAAAATCTATAATCTGCCTTCTGGTAGTTGGCCGGTATTTGTGATGAAAACAGACGAGGCCCCATTTAATGATAATCGGGTGCGGATGGCGATGAAATTGGTGGTTGACCGTGAAGCGATGGTGACGTCAGTGCTCAAGGGATACGGTAAAGTCGCTGGTGACCATCCGGTATGGCCAGGAGACCAATACTACCTTGAGGTCAAACGCCCACGTGACGTGGCGAAAGCTAAAGCGTTGTTGGCTGAAGCTAGTCATGCGACGGGACTTGAGGTAACGTTGTATACTTCGGCGATTGATGTAAATATGATTCCGATGACGGTGATGTACAAAGAAATGGCTGCTGAAGCGGGGATTATCGTTACTATCCAACAAGAGCCAGCCGACGGGTATTGGAATGATATCTGGATGAAAAAGCCGTTTTGCTGTTCGTCATGGGGTGAACGTACTGCTGACCAAGTATTGAACGAAGTATTTCGATCGGGTGCCATCTGGAACGAGACGTTTTGGCAGAATGCCGCGTTTGATGGCTTGCTTGACCAAGCACGTCAACAACTCGATGAAGCCAAGCGCAAAGCGCTGTATCAGCAGGCGCAACAATTGTTGGCAGACGAAGGTGGCGCGATTATTCCGTTCTTTACCGATGGGTTATCTGCTGCGCATGCGCGGGTAAAAGGTGTCGATACACGCTATTTTGAATATGGCAATGTGACGCTCCAAGGGTAGTCATATCGTGTAGGGTGGCAAAATGGTTTGGTATGTAGTTCAACGGTGTATTGGGGCACTCATCACGTTATTTATTGTGGCTGCGGTAATTTTCGCAGCCACAGAATTATTGCCTGGTGATGTGGCGACGGCATTACTAGGGCGTGATGCCACGCCCAAGCGGTTGGCGCAGGTGCGCGCCCAGTTGCGGCTTGATCGCCCCGTAAGTGAACGCTATTGGGCGTGGTTTGGTGGTTTTGTGCAAGGTGACTGGGGATATTCCCTGGCGCGACCGAACCAAGCGATTATCCCATTGGTCAGTGAGCGCCTATTGAATACGCTGTGGTTGGCGTTAATCGCGGCAAGTGTGGGGATTCCGATTGCTATCATGTTGGGAGTGATTGCCGGGTTATACCGTGATCACGTGCCTGATGTGGTTATTTCAGTGATTGCATTGGTAGGGATGAGTCTGCCTGAATTTGTGATTGGTTCGTTGTTGATGTTGGTATTTGGGGTGATGTGGGCGATTTTGCCGGCAATCACCATTGTGCCTCCAAACGCATCGTTTGGGCAATTATTGCCGAGTATGATTTTGCCTGCATGTACACTGATGATTGTGATGGTGGCATACATATTGCGGATGGTACGGAGTAGCATGATCGATGTGCTCCAGAGCGAATATGTACAGATGGCTTATTTGAAGGGGATGTCAAGGCAGCTAGTTATTTGGCGTTATGCCATACCGACGGCATTGTTGCCGAGTATCAATGCGATTGCCTTGACGGTGGCGTGGTTAATTGGTGGGGTGGTGGTAGTCGAAACGGTGTTTAATTTTCCTGGGATTGGGCGCTTGATGACGGCAGCCGTTGGTGATAGAGATTTACCATTGGTACAGGCGCTCGGGCTGGTAGGGGCGGCGTTTTATATCGGGGTGAATTTAGTCGCAGATATCGCCACATTGTGGTTGACCCCACGGTTGCGTACGCAATATTGGTAGTGGGTAGCTGATGATACCGGTATGAAATGGGATTGAATCGAATTGATGAAAATTCGCGCATTTATGAAACAACTATCGTTTGTGTCGTGGCTGGGGATTGGGTTGTTGGTGGTGCATGTCGTGATGGCACTGGCAGCTCCATGGATTGCCCCATACTCACCAACGGCGATTGATGCAACCCAGGCCATGCGCCCACCATCACTACTGCATTGGGGTGGCACAGATCGCTATGGGCGGGATATTTTTTCACGAGTAATATACGGCGGGCAAATCGCATTGGTGATTAGTCTAACGAGTGCAGCCATTGCCGTCGTATGTGGTGGACTGATTGGTGTGTATGTGGCCTACATCGGGGGTTTCATCGATAACGTGATTATGCGGCTTATCGATGCGCTCATTTCGATTCCGAGCGTACTGTTATTACTAGTGATTGTGACGGCATTTGGTTCTGGCAACGGCGTGATTATCGCTGCGATGGTCGTGAGTTATTTGCCCGGGGTGGTGCGGGTGGTTCGTGCTACCGCACTTGAATACGTCTCGCGTGATTTTATTCAGGCGGCGCGAATCCGCGGGGAAAAAACAATCCATATCGTGCGAGATGAATTATGGCCAAATATCCTTGATGTGGTATTTGTGGAATTTGCCATGAATGCCTCTTGGATTGTGTTGGCAGTCAGTGGCTTGTCGTTTTTGGGATTTGGGGTGAATCCACCTACCCCTGATTGGGGATTAATGGTCAACGAAAATCGAGCGATGTTGTTGCTCGCACCGTGGGGAATATTGTATCCAATGGGTGCCGTGGCAACATTGGTGATTGCCCTTAATCTGGTATCGGATGCGATTGCCAAAGCACTTGGACTTGATCGCAGCAGAGGTGTACCCGTATGAGTACTCCGCTGGTGGAAGTTGCCGGATTATCGATTGGATTTCGTCGGCCAAGTGGGACGACGGTGCCTGCCGTCCACGATGTGTCGTTGCAGCTGATGCCAGGCGAACGTCTCGGCATTGTCGGTGAGTCTGGATGCGGCAAAAGTACCTTGACATTGGCGTTGTTGGGGTATATTCGCGGGAATGGCATACGTATGCAGGGGACGGTGCGCCGTCAGGGTGTCGATCTCTTTACGTTGAATGAGTCTGAACTGCAACAGGTGCGGGGTGCCGAGATTGCGCTTGTCCCACAAAACGCCGGTCAAGCGTTGGCACCACATCTCACGGTGGGGGCGCAGATTGCTGATGTACTGGCGAGACACCGCGACATAACGGGCCAGCACGCGCAGCACCAGATTGTGCAATTGTTGCGTGATATGCGGTTTGGTGACCCAGATCAGATTGCAGTGTGCTACCCGCATCAATTGTCGGGTGGCCAACAACAACGGATTGCGTTGGCAATGGCGTTGGCAGGGGCACCCAATGTCTTGGTGCTTGATGAGCCGACCACGGGTTTGGATGTCACCACCCAAGCGCATTTGTTGCTGTTGCTCGATGAAATAACCCGTAACACCCAGATGACAACGGTGGTCGTTAGCCATGATTTAGGCGTGATTGCGCGTACTGCATCGCGGGTGATTGTGATGTATGCGGGTGAAATCGTCGAAGATGGGTTGGTGAGTCAAGTTTTTGCAAATCCGCGCCACCCCTATACCCGTGGGCTTATCGCCGCTCTGCCCCGGATCGATCGCCCCGAGTTACCCACAGCGATGGCTGGTCAACTAGGGCATGACTACACGTATCAGCGCTGTACATTTGCGCCCCGCTGTGCGTTCGCACAGCAGATTTGTGATACTGTGCCACAATTGCTTGTAACTGAGGCGATGCACCGTGTGCGTTGTCACCGTTGGCACGAGATTTCCAACGAGGTGCGCCCCGCTGATGTGGGGACGGGGATTGGGCGTGATGAAGGCTCCATCACGATGCCAGTCGTGCTTGATATCAAAAATGTGGCTGCGACGTATCAGCGCCGGCGCTGGCAGTCGTGGTGGCGAGACGATGGCGTTGATGTGGTCCGCGATGTGCAAATCCAATTGATGGCAGGGCAAACGTGTGCCTTGGTTGGGGAAAGTGGCAGTGGCAAATCAACCTTGGCACGGATGATTACCGGATTACATCCGCCGCGGCGGGGCGAAATTCGACTGTTTGATGCACCACTACACGCAGATGTCTCACGGCGGAGCGTTGCCGAACGGCGCCATGTGCAACTGGTGTTTCAAAACCCTGATTCGTCATTGAATCCTCGGCATACCATTGCCGAAATTTTGCATCGTCCGCAATTTGTGTTTTTTGGACGGTCACGGGCTGAATCACTGGCGTATTCACGTGATATGTTGCAAAACGTGCGCATGGATGAAGCGTATCTCACGCGCTACCCGAGTCAATTATCGGGTGGTGAAAAACAGCGCATTGCGATTGCGCGTGCATTCCTAGCAGAACCCGCTGTAGTGGTATGTGATGAAGTAGTATCGGCGTTGGATGTGTCGGTGCAAGCGGCAGTGTTGCGCTTACTGGTGGACATGCAACAAAAATCCCAAACGGCCTATTTGTTTATTTCGCATGATTTAGCTGTGGTGCGGGCTGTTGCCCAATATGTGGTCGTGTTATATGCAGGGCAGGTGTGTGAGTATGGTCCGGCTGAGACGGTGTTTTCTGCGCCGTTCCATCCATATACTGCGCTGTTGTTGGCCGCGGTATTGTCAATTGATACCACGCCATCTGCCGATACCCTGCCACAACGAATTGATGTGGTTGATGGTGCAGTGCATGGCTGTCCATTTGTCGCGCGCTGTCCGGTCGCGATTGCGGGAGTATGTGAAACAACCCCGCCACCATGGCAACCTGCTGCCACCGGACATGCGTTGCGTTGTCATCATCCACGTGACGTATTGGGTGCAAATCAACATCCGCAAGTGTGAAATTGGATTACTTTGGAAAAGAGGAACTCCGATGACGATTGTTGTACCAGTGATGGGGGCTTCGTTGCCTGCCAAGGACGTTGGCCAGTTTCGCGATTGGATTCTCGAGCGTCAGCGTGACCTCGAAATTGACGATCCGTTTTATGCAGACATGTTAGATGGCGATTGGCAGCCGTTGGTGGCACAGGTGCGCCAGACATTGGCCGGCTACACGGGGCGAATTGGCATCCATGGACCAACCGAATCATTGCCAATGTGGTGCGATGATCGGCGTGTGCGTGAAATTGTCCAGCTGCGTTTGCGCCAAGGGTTGGCATTTGCCAAAGCGTTAGACGCGACCCATATGGTACTGCATAGCCCATTTACTTTTTTTGGGAATCTGCATGTGGTACATACGTATGGGACTGATTTGACAAAAGAAATACAAATAATTCACCAAACGCTGGGTGAAATTGTGGCGGATGCCGAAGCACAGGAATGTATGATTGTAATCGAAGTATGTAGTGACCTGCATACGCGGCCACTGATTGAATTGGTCCGTTCGTTTCAGTCCAAATATGTGCAATTGAGCCTGGATGTGGGACATGCCCGGATCATGCAAGAGTACGGTGGTCCGACACCCGACCAATGGGTGCGCGATGCAGCTGACCTGCTGGCCCATGTGCATGTACAAGATACAGATGGATTGTATGACCATCATTGGGCGCCCGGTGATGGTTCAATTAATTGGTATGCGTTTTTTGATGCCGTGAAACAACTCAACCATATGCCGCGCATGATTATGGAAGTGGCTCAGCCGAGTTTGATATTGCGTGGCTTTGACTATTTGCGTACGCGCGGCTATGTAGTGTAAGCTACGCATATTGCGTGTGCGTGGTCACCGCATAATCCATCCTGCGGATACACAAAGGAGTGAGCGATGGCCTGGATTAAAATGATTCGTGAAGACGAGGCCGAGGGAGATCTCAAACACGAATACGCCAATGCGATGGAGCCGTGGGGGGGCGTGGACAACATCATGAAGATCCACAGCCTCAATGTGGCCACCCTCAAGGCACATATGTTGTTGTATGTGACGGTGATGCGGGGCGAGTCGGATTTGAGCCGGGCGCAGCGCGAAATGATTGCCGTGGTGGTATCAACGGCCAATCAGTGCCATTACTGAATGACGCATCATGGACGGGGTCTCCGTCGTTTAACCAAAAACCCAGCCTTGGTGCGCCAACTCAAAAAAGATTGGCGGCGCGCCCCAATTACCCCCGCCGAACATGCCATGTTGACCTATGCTGAGAAGCTGACGATTACCCCCGGTGCCATGGCCAAAACCGATGTGATGGCGTTGCGCGCCGCCGGATTTTCGGATACCGCCATCCTCGACATCAACCAAGTCACCGGCTACTTTGCCTATGTGAATCGCTTGGCTGATGGCCTAGGGGTGCCGCTCGAAGAGTTCTGGCGTACGGTGGACGAAGATAGCGATATTTGATGCGTTGTGCCCCCAAACCGTCGTGTGAGCACTACTGCTGACACGACGGTTTTTTGTACCCGAATTTAATTTACACTATTACGATAACAGCATCGGAGAAAACAATGGCACACACAAAAATTTTCAGCAATGAATCAGAATGGCAGGCGGTACACATCACGCAACAGGCTGACGGCAACTATGTGTTGATGAATGGCAAAACTGCAGTCACGACCCCCAGTGGAGTGATTGTGGCGCATCGCAATTACGAACTGATTGCGTTGATCCAGCGTGAAGCGGTGTTGTGGGAAGGACTGGATGTGACGGCGGTACGGCCATATTCGTTGTTTAGCACGCAATATGAGTTTGTGGAACAAGGGCATGATAAGGTGGCGGAGAAGTTGGAGCATATTTTGGCAGCGCACGAGCCGGTGTTTCGTGCGGTGCCAGGCCCAGAACAAGCAGACCAGCTAGCGACATGGCGATGTGTGTGGCAGTGGCTCGAGGCAGCTGGGCTGCGGTTGCCGCATATGGCACATGGGGGCGTGCGAGATGCCAATGGTCGGCAGGTAAAAAAATGGTGCGTCAGACATATATGGGATTGACGATGGCACAACGCACTGGGGTGATTTCGTTGTTTCATCGATATGATTGTGGGGTGTTGTTGCCATTAATGGTGGTGCTAGGGCGCTGTAGTAGTAGTGCCTATGTTGAAGCGATATGTATGACGAAGATGGCACATCCGCTGTTTGATACGGTGGACTGGGCAGACCACCGCATCAAATTCTGGTTTTGTGAAGCAGAAGCGCAAGCGGTGCGGGATTATATCGATGCGATGGCGCAATAATCAAGGCAAAACAAAACCCCTCTCGTCAGTTGCCTGAACGAGAGGGGTTATTTGGCTCCCCGACCTGGATTCGAACCAGGAACCTAATGATTAACAGTCATTCGCTCTACCGTTGAGCTATCGAGGATCAATCACAACGAGGGGTATTATAGCAGGTGAAAGCACGTGCGTCAAATGAAATTTCACGCCCATCCCAAATTGACAACCAACTGGGATGGGCGTGAAATAGTGGTAGTTATTTTGTGCCGAGTGATGGCACGTGGATGGTCAAAATGCGGCTTTTGGTGTTTTTGCCGGTGTTTTTGCCAGTGGCATCGATGGTACCGACATCGAAGTCATTATCGTTGGCAATGGCCAAGGTGGTGTCATCAACGATTGCGATACCTTCGATTTTGTCGGGGAGCCCGCTTAGGCTGCTACTGCTCAAGATTAATTCTTTGGCAAGTACGGTGACATTGACATCGGCGGGATCGGCAAAGAATTCGAGGGCAATGGGAGCATCCTTATCGTCCCATACCGAACCGAGGATGTTGGTGGCTTGACTGAGGTTGACTTTGTAGATCCCAAAGGCCCAGTCTGTGCGTTCGAGGACGAGCAGGGTATTGGCATCGATGGCCGCAAGCCCGGACAACTTCATTTCGGTTTGTTTCATTTTGGGGCGTGGGTTAAAGAGGGCGCCGATTTCTTGGCGGTAGGCGTATTCGCCGGTGACTTTGCTGGTTTTGACGTCGAATTTGAGGATCCGGCTGGTGCGTGAGCGATCGCCGGTGTCTTTGTCGGGATTGCTCAATGGGCTTTGCAATGCGATAAAGAGGGTTTTTTCGTCGGGGCTGATGGTCAAGCCTTCAAAGCCACGATTGGCTTTGCGCTTGGAATACACGGTGGGGAATACTTCGACGACGGGGTAATCGGCACCGACCAATGCCACACCTTTGGGGATGTAGCGGGTGATGACGCGCCCTTTGGCACTGAGGTGAAGCAGTGAAGGAGTGTATTCGTCGACAATCCAGAATTCGCCATTGCGGGTGCGTACCAGCCCTTCGCTGTCGATACCATTGGGATTGAATTCAAGCTTTGTGGTGCCGATGCCATCGTATACTGCGGCATCATAGCCACTGATATTGGGCAACCCAGTCACTGGTTTGCCACTGGCTGTGGTGATGGCGATGTACTCGACGGGAGTGACGACGCCGTTGGCGATTTGGACGCGGGCAATGGTTGGGGTGTATTCAGGAACCACAAACGTATAGCGGGTTTGGCCGTCGATGACCACTTCGCTGTTGGGTCCACGGTCGGTGAGGGTCCAAAATTCGCCGGCTGGAGCATTGGGCATGCGATAAATATCGCTGCCGGCGCCACCAAACAAAATCCCGTGGTCATCGGCGATGGGGAAATTGGAGAGTGATTTGGCTTGGACTTCGGCTAATGGGATGTTGGAGTAGGTGGAATCGCTGATGATACTAGGCACATCAGCGGCGGCGACGGGGATTACCAATAGCAAACAGACGAACATTGCTACGGCAAATTGATAGACGCGAGCGTGCATGGAATGCTCCTTTTGTGTATTTGTGGACTATTGCCATAATGCCATGGAGAAGTTATTGTCTGATAGCAAAAAGATTAAATTGTCACAGTAGATTTATCAAAATGAGAATTTTTAT
>JBBAWW010000013.1:0-43391 GCA_040397035.1 Roseiflexaceae bacterium
GGCAATCCCCAGCCCACCCAACCCACTAACGGCAATGGTGGTGGCAACGGTAATACCCCCAAACCAACCAAGCCAGCGAACCCCAAACCCACTCCGTAATCTGCCGCAATGAAACTATCAGGCCACAAAAAATCGTCCCGCAAATGCGGGACGATTTCCATATCAGCAAATCACCACCACCATCATAAATCGAGCAATACCTCACCCACCAACCGCGTCACCGCATGATGCTGCGGAGGTGTGCGTTGTGGCCAAGTTCGATTGCTCAGCAAAGCCCACACCAACTGTTGTTGCGGGACAATCGCCACCACCGGGCCCGTAAATCCGGTATGGGCAGCCATTGCATCAAGTACGGGAACAGGCATAAAGTTATCCCGTGCCAGCATCCACCCCAAGCCCACGCCCAGTTGACCGGCAGGGCTCTGGTTTTGGAGTGCCTGCGCTGCCAATGCCACATCAATCCCCCACGGGCCCTGCCCTACCAGTGTCGCAAGCCACGCCTGCCCAAAGCGGAGCATATCACCGGCCGTCCCAAACAATCCGGCATGCCCTGCCACGCCACCCAGCACCGCCGTACTCTCGTCATGCACCGTACCACATACTTCGCCACGAATAGCATCAATTTCACTGGGAGGGATGCGGGGCAACAATAGTGGCGGAGGATTGAAATAGGTTTCGTGCATCATTGCAGGTTGCAACACATATTGTGTCACTATCTGGGCTAGCGCTTGATAGCTAATCACTTCTAACACGCGCCCTAATATAAGTGTATTCACATTGGCATAGGCCACCACACTGCCGGGGGCGCGCACCGGCGCACAGGCCAGTACCGACTGCCACAAGGCCGATGCACCCGCAAGCGCCATGGTTGACAGACGAATATCAAGCCCAGCAGTATGCGTCAGCAAATGACGAATCGTCACCCCTTTGGCGTTACTTTGTGGCAAAAACTGTGTCACTGCCGCGTCAAGTGACAACCAGCCCCGGCTACACAGCGCGAGTGCAGCGGTGGCCGTGACGATTTTGGTTAATGAAGCGAGATCATAGATACACGTAGCGGTGACGGCAGTCGCATCGGTATAGCGATACGTCCCTGCCGTCACCGTCAGGTGCTGGTGCGGTGACGCTGCAACTAGCACCGCACCCGGGAAAATTTTTTGCTGGATACCATCATGCAAAATAGCGGTCAAACGCGCCGGCATGCTCATGGGATAGGTGCACAGACCGGGCGTACGGTCAACCATTTGTCGGCCACGACCGTACTCCCCACCGCTTCACCACGCCCAGCCCGGTAGCGGAGTGGGTCATAAGGACCGCTGGCACTATTCCACCAGTTTTCTTTGGCATCAACTGCCACATCACTGGTCATGCCCCGGGCCGTACTATATTTGGCACTATGACGCTCGATGGCATTGTTGCGTAATGCAAAGCCAATCCCTGGTACTTGGGGCAGACTACTGCGAATCTGTACCCCAATCGTGCCATCGGCAAAGGTATTACACTGCACACTGCCATTGACTGGAGCTGCACTATTAATGACCACATTTGCGCCACTACTACTCATGAAAATCGACCCTGACAACGTGAGATTCACGGTGCTTTGTGGATTAGGAGCAAGCAGCGATAGTGCCGACGTACCATCGACTTGGGTATTTGGGCCAACCCGGCTGTTTTCGATAGTAATACTGCCACCAGCATCGATAGCTGCATCAATCATTGAGCCATACGCTAGAGAATTGTCCCGAATCACGCTTTGTTGGATGGTCGTTACCGCATCACTCAGGCGAATCTGACCAATATTATTGTTCATAGTGACATCACGCATGGTGAGGTTGGCTTGCTCGGCATACAGCACCGTCGCCGCCGCCCCACCATTACTGATAACCGTTGCTACCAGCAAGGCATCGCCATTGGGGCGCACAAACACCCCGCCCCACGGCAAGCGGGCGGCGGTCAAACGCACCGGCGCATCACTACGCCCGAGTGCTTGTAATTTGCCATCGACATACAGCGAGATTCCCGTGCCAAAGCGCACTGTCGTACCAGGTTCGATGGTAAGTACTGATCCTGCGCTTACCAACACATCCTTGGTAACGATTTTTTCACCACTCCAACTCACATTACCCTTCAGGACTTCGATTGGGCGGGGCACGGGGGTTAGAGTATTGGTGGCGAGTGGGGTATTGGTGGCGAGTGGGGTATTGGTCGGCGCCGGGGTATTAGTATCAGCAGGTATTGCCGTATCTATCGGAGTATATGTTGCTTCAGGAATCATGGTTGGTTCATCGGTGGCCATCGTCGGATTGAATACCGGTGGCACTTCGGTGGGAGCTTCTTGTGGCACTTCAGTCGGCATTTCGGGGACCACAGCGCCATTTGCAGGGGTCAACAACAAGGCATCTTCGGGGCGCGTAGGGACGACGGTCATTTCGGCAGCAGGGATTGCTGTTGTTTCGATGGTAAGTACAATCTCGACTGTCCCTGTAATCGGCAAGGTGGCAAGCGCCGTAAATTGGGGTGTAATCGTAGTAGTACGCACAATCCCAGGGGTCGTCGTTTGATTATATTGCGCAACTTGGGTGCGCGCATCCCCCGTCAAATACCACAACAACAACGCTGCAGCCATAGCAGCAATCGCCCCCGATATCAAGAGTCTATCACTCATCGTCTATTACTCCCACCACGACGGTGTGTATATGTCTATATGGGCTAGTGTACCATATGGCTATTTAGCCATATGGTACCGCATGCCATCTTCATTTTAGCGAAATCTCATAAATAAAAATATTTTGTATAGGCAATGATTTCTATCCGTTATCGTCAATCGTAGCGCAACCCGCTACTTATTTGGCATTGCACGGCGTGATTTGCGTTTGTAGTCTATACAATCGTCGTAATATGCCAAAATACGCATTGGTACACAGACACGCCATCACATAAATTCCTATCTTGTCAAAGTCGAACTTTTGTGCTATTCTCACTATGTTGATAGTCATCCACCACCGGAGCAGTCAACAGCAGACAAGAGCGCCGGCATTACCGGCTGACACAGGAGAACACGAGTTATGGCCAAAGCATCCTCAACCCCTTCCGCAGCGGCAGTTGCCGCCGCCGCCGCAATCGCCGCCGGACCTGGCACCGAAAAAGAAAAAGCCCTCCAAGCAGCCATGAGCCAGATTGACCGCAAATACGGCAAAGGCTCAATCATGAAGCTGGGCGAAGCAAGTAGTCGGTTGTCGATCGATGTCATCCCCACTGGTGCGATTTCACTCGATATTGCCCTCGGTGTTGGTGGTGTCCCCCGCGGTCGTGTCGTCGAAATCTACGGCCCTGAGTCAAGTGGTAAAACCACCCTTGCCCAACATATCGTAGCCCAAGCCCAAAAAGCCGGTGGCATCGCCGCCTTCATCGATGCCGAACACGCCTTTGACCCGGCCTACGCCGCACGGTGTGGCGTCAATGTCGATACATTGCTGGTGTCACAACCAGACTTTGGCGAACAAGCTCTCGAAATCTGCGAGACGTTGGTGCGATCCAACGCCGTCGACATCATTGTCATTGACTCAGTCGCAGCCCTTGTACCCCGCGCCGAAATCGAAGGGGACATGGGCGATTCGCTCCCCGGCTTACAAGCCCGCTTGATGAGTCAAGCCTTGCGTAAGTTGTCGGGAGCCATCAGCAAATCCAAGACTGTGGTTATTTTCATCAATCAATTACGTATGAAAATCGGCGTGATGTTTGGCTCACCCGAAACTACCACCGGCGGTCAAGCACTCAAGTTCTACGCCTCGATTCGCCTCGATATTCGTCGCATCGAGACCCTCAAGAGCGGCACTGATCCCATCGGCAGTCGCGTGCGGGTCAAAGTCGTCAAAAACAAAGTCGCTCCACCTTTCCGTCAAGCCGAATTCGATATCATGGCCAACGAAGGTATTTCACGGCCAGGTGGCATCCTCGATATGGCCACCGAAATGGAAATCATCCGCAAGAGCGGGGCCTGGTTCTACCTCGGTGAAGACCGGCTCGGTCAAGGTCGTGAAAACGCCAAGCAATTCCTTGCCGAAAACCCCACCTTGCTCGACGAAATCGAACGGCTCATCAAAGTGCAGTCACTCGAGCGCGGTACCGTGGCAGCCCCCAAGGTCGCGGTAGCAAGTGGTGACGATGGCGATGCGTTCTTCGAAGAATAGTCTCCAACCCACTCCCAGCGCTGGCACGATTACCGCCATCCGCGCCCAAGCACGCGATAGTCAGCGGGTCAACCTCGAAATCAACGGCGAGTTTGCCTTGGGTGTCAGCCTCGATATCTTGGCCCACGAAGGACTCTTCGTGGGCCAGCACCTTGACGACGCCAAAATCCTGCAATTACTTGCCAGCGTCGCCTTCGATCGGGCCAAACAATCCGCCTTGCGCTTACTCGAAATCCGCCCCCGTAGCCAACGCGAAATCCACGAACGGCTACGGCAACGGGGCTTCGATGCCGATACCATCAGCGCCGTCACTGCCCGACTCAGTGCCGTCGGCTTACTCGACGATACAGCATTTGCCACCTACTTGGTCGAACAACGCCAGCGCGCCAGCAATCGGGGCGGCGCAGCCATACGCCAAGACCTCCGCCGCCACGGTATCGATACCGATACCATTAGCACCGTCGCCGCTAGTCATCACCTCGGTGCCGACGATGAAGCGCATGCTTTGATATATGCCCGCAAAATCAGCCGGCGCTTGCGCGGGCTTGACCGCACCACCTTTACGCGCCGACTCGGTGGCTCATTACAACGCCGCGGATTTACGGGCAGTGCCATGCGCCACGCCATGCAAATCGTCTGGCAAGAAATTCAACTTGGCAGTGAATTAGCTGCGCTAGATGACGATGAAGAAGGCAGCGCAGACGATTAACGATTTTAGGCAGCTAAGCCACAATCCACCGCGCTACAACCGTTGTTTATGCGACTCATGGTGGTGTGAACACGCACACGACCGCACATACGCTTACCGGTGCACCAGTGGATAATTCGTGACGGTCGTCACGCAAATCGCTGCGTCATTTGGATACGACACGCCGGTATACGCAGGTGTAATTCGGCAATTTACGAGTGTGTAGTCGTTGCATTACGCTGGATTCTCTGCCATAATTTGCGTCACTCGCAAATCTGCGTCACAATAGCTGTGATAATAATTATGTTTGTTTTTTGTGGGAGTGTTACATGCCCGATATTCAATACCTAGGTCACGCCTGCTTCCGGATTCGTGGCCGTGATGGCATCGTCGTGATGGATCCCTGTGATCGCGCCAGTGGCTACGACATTGGTCGGCCGACTGCCAGTATCATGACCATTAGCCATCAACATCCTGACCACACCAATACTGCCGCCGTGCGGCCCCTCAAGGAACGACTCAATACATTTGACGGTCCCGGTGAATACGAAGTCAGTGGGATTCTTGTCACCGGCGTGCGCACCTTCCACGACAAAAAAAAGGGCGCTGAACGTGGACGCAACACCGTATTTGTCACCCATATCGACGACATGTCATTTGCCCACCTCGGCGATTTGGGTCACGAATTGACCGCAGCCCAAATCGAAGAAATCGGCGATATCGATGTGTTGTTTATTCCCGTCGGTGGCAACGAATCACTCAGTGCCAGCGAAGCTGTCGCCGTGATTGCCCAGCTCGAGCCACGCATCGTCATCCCCATGCACTATGCCGGTGAACAAGTAGTGATTGACCAGCCACTTGATGGCATTGACAAATTCCTCACCGAAATGGGGATTCGTGAGCCGGTATTCGAAGACAAATTAACCATCACCGCAACCTCGCTCCCTCCCGAAGGAGTGGCGGCCCGGGTCGTGTTGTTACGACCGATTACCATCGCCTAAGCAAGTCTGTGGTACAATAGCGTGACACATATAAAGTTGTCATGGAACGGAATATTTCGAGGGGAAGAACGCTTCCCCTCGTGTTGTGTTGTGTACTTGGGCGATAGGAGCGCCACATGAGATGACCAAATTTATTTTTGTAACCGGTGGTGTCGCATCTTCGGTGGGTAAAGGCATCACAGTGGCCTCGCTTGGCCGCTTACTCAAAAGCCGCGGAATTCGCGTGTCCGTCCAGAAGCTCGACCCCTATATAAACGTCGACCCTGGCACAATGTCGCCGTATCAACACGGCGAAGTCTTTGTCACCGATGACGGTGCCGAAACAGACCTCGACCTCGGTCACTACGAACGCTTCATCGACGAGAACCTCACGCGGGTCTGTAATGTGACGACTGGCCAAATTTATTCTTCGGTCATCCAAAAAGAACGCCGTGGTGATTATCTGGGTGGCACCATCCAAGTTATTCCGCATATCACCAACGAAATCAAAGGGCGGGTCTTTATGGCGGCGCGCGAAAGCGCTGCCGATGTGGTGATTGTCGAAATCGGTGGTACCGTCGGTGACATCGAAGGCCTGCCATTCCTCGAAGCCATTCGCCAAATGCGCAAAGATGTCGGGCGCGACCAAGTGCTCTACATCCACGTCACCCTGTTGCCACATATCGGTGCAACCGGCGAAGTCAAAACCAAGCCAACCCAGCATTCCGTGATGGAATTACGCCGGGTGGGGATTAGCGCCGACGTCATCGTCTGTCGCGCCGATCATGATATTACTGACGAAATCCGCGACAAAATCGCCCTCTTTTCCGATGTCGACCGCGAAGCCGTCATCCCGATGGAAACCGTCGACACCATTTATGCAGTCCCACTCAAACTCGAGGAATATGGCTTGGGCGAATACATCTGCAAGCGGCTCGACCTCAAAGCCCAAGTCCCCAATTTAACCGAGTGGCAACAATTAGTGGCCCGCATCCAATCGCCCGAGCATAGCGTCACCATTGCGCTGGTCGGCAAATACATCGAACTCCACGATGCCTATTTGAGTGTCATCGAAGCACTGGGGCATGCCGGCATCCATCACAAAGCCCACGTCAATGTGCGCTGGGTGTCGTCCGAAAAACTCACCCGCGAAAACATCGATGCCCAATTAGGCGATGTATCAGGCATCTTGGTGCCGGGTGGCTTTGGCGACCGCGGCATCGAAGGCAAAATCCTCGCCGCCGATTACGCCCGCGAGCGCTTGATTCCGTTTTTTGGGCTTTGTCTAGGGTTACAATGCGCCACCATCGCCTTTGCCCGGCATACCCTCAACGACCCCGAAGCGAATAGCTCAGAATTCAATCCACATGCCACCAATACCGTCATCGACATCATGCATGATCAGCTCGGTGTCACCGAAAAGGGCGGCACCATGCGCCTCGGCACCTATCCCTGTATTTTGACGCCAGGCAGCAACGCATCTGCAGCCTATGGCAGCAATGAAGTCCACGAACGGCATCGCCACCGCTTCGAATTCAACAACAAATATCGCACCCAATTTGAAGCTGCTGGCTTGATTATCAGCGGACAATCTCCTGACAAACGCTTGGTCGAGATTGTCGAGCTCCGCGACCATCCGTGGTATGTCGGCACCCAATTCCACCCCGAACTCAAGTCACGTCCCAATCGCCCACATCCACTGTTCCGTGATTTTGTGGGGGCTGCATTACGCTACGAAATCTGATAGCGTTACCAATACCGCAATCTGCACCAAATCACGCATCATAACAAAAAAACACCCGCACACTCAATCGTGAGTGTGCGGGTGCATCGTATACCGTTTATTCCAAATAATCCTTGAGGTGTTGACCGATATCGGTGGTACGCAAACGGCGCAGTGCTTCGGATTCGATTTGGCGCGCCCGCTCACGGGTCATCCCCAAATCCCGGCCCACTTCCTCGAGTGTACGTCTGCGTCCATCGAGCAATCCGTAGCGCATATCGATGATACGGCGCTCGCGGTCAGTCAATTTGTTGAGCGCCACACCGAGGTCTTGGCGCAACATCTGCCGGGCCGCCCACTCCACAGGAGTCTGCATCACGTCGTCTTCGAGGAATTCACCCAAGGTGTGCTCGTTGTCGTCACCAACCGGCGTTTCGAGTGAAATCGGCTGGCGAGCCGAACCGAGGATGTGCACCACACGTTCGACAGACATATCTAGCGCCTTGGCGATTTCTTCGGGTGACGGGTTGCGCTCGAGTTGTTGCGACAAGCGATCAACTACCCGTTTGACTTGGCTGAATGATTCACCCATGTGCACGGGCAAACGAATGGTGCGCCCTTGTTCGGCAATGGCGCGGGTAACGGCTTGGCGAATCCACCACGTGGCATATGTCGAGAAGCGGTTGCCCTTCCAGCAGTCAAACTTTTCGACGGCGCGCATCAAGCCAATATTGCCTTCTTGGATGAGATCAAGCAGCGACAAACCACGGCCGACATATTTTTTGGCGATACTCACCACCAAGCGCAAATTAGCCTCGGTCAGTTCTTCTCGGGCGGTGGCGCCTGATTGTTCGGCAGTCCGGAAGTTGGCTCGGACAAGCACCACATTGAAGTAGGGTTTGGGCAACTGGTCAAGCTTGCCCAAATCAACTGCATGTTGCACGCTACTCGGCAACAATTGCCAAGAAATTGCCACCTTTTTGACTTGTGAGTCAAATGCATCGCACAATTCACGCATACGCTCGCCATCTATCACGCGCGCTTCGCCTTGGGCAGTGGCGCGGATGTGGGCTTCACGGACACGGAAGTATTCGGCGCGCTGTGAGCCGGTCAATTTATAAAATGTTTCGATGATTTCATTGGTCGAGATGCGCACCATTGCGTCGGACTCAGGGTCGGTGCCAAACACATGCGCCAAAAACGCTTTGGCCGTCTGCATCGCGGGCCAAGCCTGCAACAACACCTCGAGGATGCCTTCGGCAATGCTGGTGTTTTGTTCGTCGCGGGTGGCGACGCGGGGAACAGGAGCGGTCGCGACCGTTGCTGGCGTTGGTGGGGGGATTTTCTGACCGTCATATTGAATAGCGGTGATTTTCGCATTTTCAGCCTGGAGCACCCCAGCCGCCGCAGCTTGCTTGGTGCGTGTTGATTCGAGCAACAACAATACTTCGATTTTGCGGGCTAATTCGATTTCGCGCTTGGCATTGAGCAAGGCGGTGCGCCCGATGGCCTGCAGGTAATATTGCACGGCATCAGGCAAGGCGCCGACAGACAAATCAGCGTCGACAAAGTCATTTTCGGTTACCGGAGTTTCGACATCGTCATCAAGTAAAAAACCAGACGGCACAGGCATCTCATCATGTTCCTTCATTGGTGCAAACAATTCCTCGTGGGAAGATCCTTTCCCAACCACGGGCGCTGGTGAAGTCTGATTCGTACGGCGTTCGGTGGAACGCTTAGGCGCTTTACTTGGCGAACGGGGAACATTTACAGTAGCGTCGTCGTATGCCAGACTCATGGTGTTATTGTCGTCCTTGCCTATAATCGGCGATATTAAGGCGGCGCCCCACAATGGTTCGCCGCAACGTAACACTTCAACTATCACCCATCAAAGGCGATAAATATCCGCACCTTGCAGTGCGGTGTAAAAATCAGTATAAAACGACTTTAAAATTTCTGTCAAGTAGGATGAAGATTACAAGTTAATGAACATCACCAAATTTGCTATGGTTGCCGTTGCCACCAATCGTGAAATGGCAATAAATCGCACAACGGCACCGCCACATTATGACTCAACAACACCACCGTTTCGTTGATATTTCGAGGATCCGTATCCGCCATGAATTGGCGACAATACCCACACGGCGGGATCACAAACACCGCCCCAGCCGCATCCTTCCAGACTGCCACAATTCGTTGGATGCCATATGCTTGGCTATCGCTAATCATTTTGGCGATGGCAGTGCGCTCCGCACAAATCGTGCCCGAATTTGTGCCGACACACACACCCGTAAATACCGATCCCTGCGCACTTATCAAAACACTCCCCACATCCGCAACCACACCCTGTGGGGTCTGTTTGGCAACAATCAGTGTGGCGGCAAGGGCAATCAGCTCAGTATCAGTCATATTTTCACCATAAAAAAACAGACGCGCTCTTGCGAACGCATCTGTCTACCCAAATTGGTCGGGGCGGAGGGATTTGAACCCGCGACCTCACGGTCCCAAACCGTGCGCTCTACCAGGCTGAGCCACGCCCCGTAACACCGTTTGCATTGTACGCTATGCAACCCCAGATGTCAAAGGCAAAATCAATATTCGTCCCAAATCCCCCCACTCATGGTGGCTAATACCTAGCGCACACAACAAAATGATTCAGGCTACAATACAGATAGGATTGGTTGTTACACGAGTGATAGACACATGTATTCATTATTGCGCCGCGCCCTTTTTACCCTTGATGCCGAAGTGGCCCACGAACGCACCGCCACGTTGCTCAAATTGGCTTGCCAAACCCCTGGGGCATCAGCAGTACTGCGCCAATTATTTGCCCCAGCCACACGTGGCCTCGGGCAAACTGTGGCTGGGTTGACCTTTGCCCATCCCATCGGGCTGGCTGCTGGTTTCGATAAACATGCCGATTTGACCCATGGTATGGCGTTGCTGGGATTTAGTCATGTGGAAGTGGGCACCGTCACCCCCCGCCCCCAAGCGGGCAACCCCAAACCACGCATGTTTCGCTTGGTCGAAGACGCCGCCATCATCAATCGCCTAGGATTCAATAGTGTAGGCATGGACGTGGTGGCACCACGCATGGCCAAACGCCCCTTGCAATTGCCGGTGGGGATTAATATCGGCAAAAACCGCGACACCGCCTTGGCCGATGCTACCGCTGATTACCTCAGCGCCTTTACGACACTCGCGCCCCATGCTGATTATGTCGCGGTAAATATTTCGTCGCCCAATACCCCCGGCTTGCGCCAGCTCCACGAAACCGCTGCGCTGCGCGAATTGCTCGATGCGCTCCGGGCTGCCAACCAGTGGCAACGGCCTGTTTTCCTCAAAATATCCCCCGACGAAAGCCTCGACCAACTCGAACAAGTCGTCGCCACTGCGCTGACTGCCGGCATCAGTGGGATTATCGCCACCAACACCACCATTAGTCGCCCCAATTTACACAGCACCAACGCCAATGAAGTGGGTGGGCTCAGTGGAGTACCACTCCGTGACCCCGCTATGGCCACGCTACGCCACGTAGCGCGGCTAACCGACGGGAAGCTACCCATCATCAGCGTAGGCGGAATCAGTAGCGTTCAGGACGTTTATGCGCGGCTACGGGCAGGGGCGAGTCTGGTGCAACTCTACACGGCATTGGTTTATCAAGGGCCTGCCATCGTTGCCCAATTGTCGTGGGGGCTGGCAGCCTTGCTTCGCCGCGATGGCGTCAGTGATATTCGCCAAATCATCGGGGTCGATCGCAATTTACCGGCGTGACACCAACAAGACGGCGCCACTATTGGCAGGGACTTTGACCCGCTGAATCCGTTGCGCCGTCACCACATAACTCCAGGCACTGAGTTGATCGTGCAACAACATTTCGTCTTCGATGCCGAGGCCACTCAGCAACATATCAATGGTGGCGTCTTCATCACTGGCATTGAGTGCCACAATCAAAATCTCGCGGCCCAACACCCGGGCATACGCCACCGTCTGACTGGCATTACGGGCATGGACGATGCTTAGCACTCCTTGGCGCAAGGCACTAAACTGTTGCCGCAACGCCGCACACCGCACTACCCATTCACGAATCGATTGATCCCAATGCTGGACGTCCCAATCAAACGCCGCCCGGTTGAGCGGGTCTTTGCCACCGTGCAGACCAATTTCGTCACCATAATAGATACATGGCACACCGACGTAGGTAAACAAAAATAATATGGCGGCCTTCATGCGCGCCGCATCCCCTGCGGCCAAGGTCAAAAAGCGTTCGGTATCGTGACTACCGAGCACATTCAGGGCTGCATGAGCATGTTCACTGGGGTAGCGTTGTAGTTCGCGTTCGATTCCTGCCGAAAAATCTGCGGCGCTACTGTTTTTGGTCGCAAAAAAGTCCACCACCAAGCGCCGCACTGGATAATTCATCACGGCGTCGAATTGGGTACCATCGAGCCAATCACTGGCATCTTCCCAGATTTCACCCAAAATATAGGCTTCGGGATTGGCTCGTTTGACCGTAATCCGGAATTCACGCCAAAACCCGTGATCAGTGATTTCGTTGGGCACATCGAGGCGCCAGCCATCAATGCCGAATTCAATCCAATACCGCGCCACATCCAACAAAAACTGCCGCACTGGAGGATAGGTCACGTTGAGCTTGGGCAAGGCCCGCAGATCCCACCACGCCGCATATCCCGCCGGCTGACTTTCGTCATAGGGATAGAGTGGCAGTGATTCAATATAAAACCACTCACGATAGGGCGAGTCGGCGCCATTTTCAACCACATGATGAAACGGAAAAAAGCCTCGACCACAATGGTTAAATACCCCGTCAATGATGACTTTGATACCAACCGCATGGGCAGTGTCGAGTAAGTGTCGCAAGGCAGCATCACCACCGAGTAACGAATCTACATGAAAATAATCATCGGTGTGGTAGCGATGATTACTCGCCGACACAAAAATAGGCGTCAGATAAATAGCCGTCACACCAAGTTCTTGTAAGTAGGGAATTTGCGCCGTTATCCCATGTAAATCCCCGCCCATGAAGTTGTGCGCCGTCGGCAACGAGCCCCATTGCGCAAAGGCTGCTACTTGGGAATTTTGTCGGCTTTTGCAAAATCGATCAGGGAAAATTTGGTAGAACACCGCATCAGGAAGCCATTGCGGTGTAGGGAAAATTTCAATGGTCATATTAACCCCAAATTCCACATGCTGATACAACTATGTTATGTCTCTATTATACTCAATACCACACATGCCCAAATACCCCATGCCATTGCATCGCACAGGGCACACAGAGGCCGCGGAGGGTTGCAGCGACGATCGGTGCCGGGGCGATTGGCCACGGCGATGCCGGGGTGTCGGTGCCGGGGCGATTGGCCACGGCGATGCCGGGGTGTCGATGCTCGGGCGATTGGCCACGGCGATGCCGGGGTGTCGATGCTCGGGCGATTGGCCACGGCGATGCCGTGCATGAATCGCCCCTACTTCTATATGCATGAACATCAGGGGTACGGTATACTTACACTTATATTATGCGGTGATGACCTCACGCTAGGAACCGCAATATCAGTGCATCATCGGTGGTGATACAGCGACAGGGGCGTCAGCATGAGTACATGGTTGTTGGTGGGGTTGGGGAATCCGGGCGCGCAATATGCCAATACACGCCATAATATCGGCTTCGAAGTCCTCGATTTATTTGCCACACGCCATGCCTTGCACACCAACGGCACGCGTGCCCAAGCTAAGCTCTGCGAAGGCACCATCGCCGGCCACAAAGTGGTCTGTGCCTGGCCGCAAACCTACATGAACCGCAGTGGGATTGCCGTGAGTGGCTTAGCCAGCTGGTACAAAGTCCCCGCCAACCAAATCGTCATCACCTACGATGACCTCGATTTACCCTTCTCGACGCTCCGCCTGCGCGAAAAAGGCAGTGCTGGCACCCACAACGGCATGCGCTCAATCGTACAATTGCTGGGCCATAGTGATTTTGCCCGCCTACGAGTCGGCATCGGCAAAGTCCCCACCGGCTGGGATGCCTACGGTTATGTGCTCGGCAAATTCATCGGTGCTGAAGCAATAGCTCGCCCCGACACACTCCAACGCGCCAGCGATGCCTTGACCCATATCATTGAGCTTGGCATGACTTCCGCAATGAACAAATATAACGTCAATAGCTAAGCATAATTATTACTGCACAAAAAAACCACCAGAGCAGTAGTGCTCCAGTGGTTGCATATCCCCAAACAGCGCTTATTCGTCGCTATCAACACTCCAGGCATGTACCCCTTGGGTCGTAAACGAGAAATGGCGCACTTGCATGCCGGCCTCACTCAATACCCGCTCCATTTCGAGGCGGCGCTCAAATGGACAGGCAATTACCATGAAACCACCACCGCCCGCACCGGTGATTTTGCCACCCCAGGCGCCATGTTTGCGAGCCTTGGCGTAGATTTCGTCGACCACTGGCGGCGCGATATAGGGTGAGAAGGCTTTTTTGACTTCCCAGGCATCATGTAACAAGCGCCCAAAATCAGCAATCCGTTTGGTACGGAGCAATTTGACGGCTTCATCCACAAAGGCCTTAGTTTCGTCGTGATAGCGCAACGTGTCACCTTGTTGCAGACGACTGACTTGGTCGTTGACGAGCTGTTCCGTCAGCATTTTGCGGCTACCGATATAACCAATCAGCAAACAACTTTCGAGTTCGAGCAAGGCACTTGGATCACTCAGCACCGGCTCAACAATCACGCCGTTTTTGCTGAAGTGATAGACACTCATGCCCCCAAACGCTGCCGCATATTGGTCTTGGCGCCCGCCGGGGATACCGAGATTCACCCGCTCAATCCGGAAGGCTAGTTCGGCCAATTCGTGGGGCATCATGTTTTTGTGGAAGGCTTCGCCCATCAATTTGAGCATGCTTACCACCAGCGCCGACGACGAACCGAGGCCACTGCCTGGTGGCACATCCGAAAACATAGTGACTTCTACGCCACGGGCTTCGGGCATGGCATCGAGCACTGCTTGGGGCAGGCTCAATTTGCCGTCCCAACGGCCAGTCACGTTGCGGCTGACCTCTTCGAGGTCGAGCGAACGAATCGTCACCGTGCCATCGTCACTCGGTCGTAACATACAGCGCACATATTTGTCGATGGTACAATTGAGGACTTTGCCACCATGGTCTTCGGCGTAGGGGCTGACGTCTGTCCCACCCCCAAAAAAACCGATCCGCATCGGGGCTTTGGCTTTGTAAATGCGCATTACATGATTCCCATCCATACTTCAACTTGTCAAAGTATACCACGATGCCTTTGCATTGCACCGCCTATAAGCCAATTATCAGTTACCTGATGGGCGCGTACCACGCAACGGAATCACTAATTCTTTGGAAAAATCGGTCAGACTTTCGAATTGACCATCAGGTCGGCACCAATAGGTGTCTTCGATGCGCACGCCATAGCCTTTGCTCGGATAGTACAAGCCTGGCTCCACCGTAAACACGGCCCCCGGCACCAGCACATCGCCACGGTCGGCGAGGGAGGGGAAGCCAAAGTCTTCGTGGACTTCTAAACCAAGCCCATGCCCCAACGAATGGATGAAGCCTTCTTCGATGGGGTATTTGCTGGCGATTGTGTCGTGGCCGCGGGCTGCGAAATAATCACACACCATGGTTTGATATGGTTTGGTGGGCGCACCTGCCTCAAATTCAGCAATTACCGTGTTGAATGAGCCCAACACATCGGCATAGACTTGTTGCAGTTCGGGTGAGGCATAATCAATCGCAAAGGTACGGGTCATATCGTGGTAATAACCCGAGGCGTCTTTGGGGAAGATGTCGAACACAATCGCCTGGCCCCGTTGCAACACCATACTGTCTTCGCCACGCGCATGGGGCAAGCCGGCATCCCGTCCTTGAGCAAAAATAGTCCCCTCGCCGACCAAGCCACGGGCCGCTAATTCGCGGTCGATGACGTGGCGCACATCGCCAATCGTCAACGGCGTCCCCGTCACGGCATCACACACATCGTCACCGTTGGCGACCCCTGCCGCAATAAAGTCGACCGCTGCTTGCACCACCTCGCAGGTTTTACGTCCGACGGCACGCATTACGTCGACTTCGGCGGCGTCTTTGGTGAGGCGGGCTGCACTGATGAGGTCTTTGTCGAATTCAGCCACAAAGGTGAGTTCAGGCATGGCGACTTCGAGGCCACGGAGCAACGCCAAAAACGGCCCAATTTGCACGGTACCGTACAAGCCAACTCGCCCAGTGACGCTCAAGTCATGGAGCATTTGGCGGCGCAATTCGACGCGGGCGGCGAGCCGCTCAGGGAATTGGCGGCTAATTTCACGGATATTCCAGCGGCTCGACGACACACACACCAGTCCCGTCGCCTCGGCCTGCAATAATTCCCAGTCGCTATGAATCAACATGGCCGGCTCATGCAGTTTTTTGATAACCAGACCAGTCAAATGGGCACCACGGACAAAATAATTGAAGGCCGGGTTGGCCGAGCCCAAGCCATCAGGTCCTTCGACAACAATTGCGTCGAGGTGGCGTTCGCTCATCAAACGGTCGAGATCACGTTGCATCTGCGCTCTCCTCTGCCAAGGCACGGAGTTGTGCCAAATTCATCAAATCATCTTCAGGGTCACGATCTTTGGGGGTTTCGAGGATCATTGGCACGGCCCGAATCGCCGGATGGCGCATCAAGTTGCGGAATCCATCCAATCCTACGAACCCTTGGCCGATATGCGTATGCCGGTCAACCCGACTGCCCACATCCTTTTGGGCGTCATTGGCGTGAATGATTTTGAGACGATCGAGGCCGATGGTCTGGTCAAACTCGGCCAACATGGCGGCACAGCCCTCGGGGGTACGGAAGTCGTACCCGGCTACCAACACATGACAGGTATCGAGACACACTGCGAGCCGCTGAGGGTATTTGCAGGTCTGGATAATCGTAGCGATTTCGGCAAAGGTGCGCCCCAGCGTCGTCCCTTGGCCGGCAGTGGTTTCGAGCAAAATCGTCACACTCGGTGCCACGTTATTCACCAAGATTTCGTCGAGGGCACTGGTGATACGCGCCAACCCCGCCTCGACCCCACTGCCGACGTGGGCACCGGGATGGGTGACGAGGTAGGGGATGCCTAGTTGTTCGCAGCGCTCGAGTTCGATGATAAATGCGGCAATTGATTTGGCCCACAAGGCATCGTCTGGCGAGGCGAGGTTGATGAGATACGAGTCATGAACCACCAATGGATTCATGCCACTGGCCGCGTGCGCCGCACGAAAGGCACTGATTTCGCTGTCAGTAAGCGGTTTGGCGTTCCACTGTTGTTGATTTTTGCTAAAAATTTGCAGGGCATCACAGCCAGCCGCTTTACCGTTGGCAAAGGCCTTGGCGAGACCACCTGACGTCGAGACGTGTGCACCAAATTTCATTGTCACCCTTTCGCCTATGTATGATGCCTGTAGTATATCATTGTGGTTTGTGCGCTCACACAAGTGTCGATAATCTTCGATTTTTATCTATACCATATTGCCGATGCGCTATGCCACAACAATCGGGTACAATAAAGAGAGTATGTCGGAAAAATCGACTAAATCAAAGGAACATATGACAACATTACTAAGTTACGAGGAATTAGCCAACACCATCGAAGACGCCTGGGAGCAAGTAGGCTTGCACGACCACGGGGTCAACGAATCAATTAACCCAGGCACGCTGGAACGCACCTTCCGTGCTGAGATTTTCCCAGAGCACGGCGAACCACTCACCGACCAAAACATGCCCCCGTGGGCCGAAGTCAGCTTCACATGGGGGCCCGACCAGCAACGCTTTAGCACGGGTGGCAAACCGGTACTGTTTGAGTTGGGCTGGAACTATACCATCACCCTGCCAGCCCACGACAAACGGAGCGATGTTGATTTGTTGCGGGCCTTTACCACGGCCATTCACCAAGCCTTGCGCAAAGTATTCCAACAGACCCCTGAGCATGATGTGCTAGCAGTAGAGATCCGACGGGTCTATAAATCACCCGAATCACGTGAATTGCAACACATCCAATTGTTTGCGACTGGTGCGAGTGACATCAGCGATACCTTGGCAGCCACCAATATCGAGCATATCCAGGCCATTGTGCAAGAAGAATTAGTGGTCGTGGCGGCGTTTTTGCGCACCTTTGCCGAAATTTTCAGCCCAGGTACCGTCGGTGGCTATCGTTCTGTCGAATCGGCGTAAGGAGTTTCGTATGTCTGAGTTTACGCGTTACTGGCGATTACCGGTGCTGGTATTTGTGTTGATTGTGGTTGCCGATCGGCTCAGCAAATGGTGGATCGATACCAATTTAGGGCCGATTGAAGGGACAAGTATCCCCGTGATTGCGCCATGGCTGTATTTGACCTACATCAAAAATACGGGGGTGGCCTTTGGGATGTTCCAAGGGATTCCTCATTTTTTCACAGTGATGAATATTGTGATTAGCTTTGGGGCGCTCTACATGTATCGCTACCAAATGCCCCATACCCTTGCGACACAGTTTTGTATCGGCGGGATTTTGGGTGGGGCAGTTGGCAATATCGTCGACCGCTTACGGCAAGGTTTTGTGACTGACTTTGTGCATGTCACGTGGTTTCCCGGAATTTTTAACGTGGCCGATAGTGCGATTACCGTAAGTGTGATTGTATTGATATTGGTTACCCTACGGCCAGAGAGTCCCACGCATGCATGATGATGACAGTATATTGCTCGTAGTCGATGATAGTGCCATCGGACAACGACTCGACCGCTTTGTGACCGAAGCCGTCGCTGATTTGACCCGTAGCACGGTGCAACGCTTGATTGAGCAAGGGCATATTACCCGCAACGACAAACCGACCCGCGCAGCCGAACCCCTCAAACGGGGTGACAAGATTAGCGTGCAACTGCCCGAACCGGTAGACACCTCCTTGGTCGCCGAAGAAATCCCGCTCAATGTGGTCTACGTCGACGACGACATCATTGTGGTCGACAAACCAGCTGGTATGGTGGTCCACCCCGCTCCTGGTCACCCCCGTGGCACCTTGGTCAATGCCTTGTTGTGGCATTACCCCGACATGAATATTGGTGGCGGGATCCGCCCTGGCATCGTGCATCGCATCGACCGCGACACTAGCGGGTTGCTGGTGGTTGCGCGCAACGATTATGCGCTCCAACAATTGCAACAGCAACAGCTGGCGCATACGATGCACAAAGAATACATTGCCTTGGTCGAAGGGGGCTTCAAAACCGATAGTGGCACCGTTGACGCCGCCATCGCCCGCCACCCTCGCGACCGCTTGCGCATGGCCATTATGGACGATGGCCGGGCAGCCCGCACCCATTGGCGCGTCATCGAACGCTTCCAACAACAAACGGTGTTGGCATTGACCCTCGAAACCGGGCGCACGCATCAAATCCGCGTGCATTGCCAACATATGCGCCACCCCATCATCGGTGATCCGATGTATGGTGTGCAAATCAGCAAACCGCGCCTCGAACGGCAATTCTTGCATGCCCACAAATTGGGATTTTCGCATCCACGGAGCAACGTAGCAGTTGAATTTGTTAGCCCATTGCCAGCCGATTTGCAACGGATTCTTGATTTTTATCGCATGCGCAACGAACATACTTGGTAGTCAATCACCTCGTACCGATTATGCGCACGAATGCGCATAATCGGCACAAAACGACTATGCTATACTACATCGTAGGGTTCATTCATAGGCACGATAGTCATGCCAATCACCATAATCACCACCCCACAGCATACACTGCACACCAATGCGCACCACCCCGAACAGGCGGCGCGCATTGATGCAATCATGGCCATACTCCGCACCAACCCCATTGCCGGCGCCACATTACAAGCGGCGCGCAGTGCGGATTTGCGCACTATTCAGGCCGTACATACCCCCGACTATGTTGCGTGGCTCCAGCAGCGCTGTGACCGCATCACGCGACTCAGCGACCTCACTGCCGACACCTACATCACCCCCGATAGCGTCAGTGCCGCCCGTATGGCGGCAGGAGCCGCCTGTGAGGCCGTCGATGCCATGCAGGCTGGCCAGCGCGCCTTCGCACTGGGGCGCCCGCCCGGCCACCATGCCACACCCGGCGAAGCGATGGGGTTCTGTTTTTTCAACAACATTGCCATCGCAGCCCGCTATGCCCAACACCAGCATCGCTTACAACGGATTGCAATTGTCGATTTCGACATCCATCACGGCAACGGCACCCAAGACACGTTTTATGGCGATGCCGATATCTTGTTTATTTCGAGTCATTCTGCGCCACTCTATCCGTTTAGTGGTAATCGTGAGCAGATGGGGCAGGGTGCAGGGCATGGCACCACCCTCAATATCCCACTCCAGCGCCTGAGCGACGACAGCGCCTACATTGCCGCCTATCAACAGGTCGTCATTCCGGCGCTCACACGATTCCAGCCCGATTGTCTGTTGATTTCGGCGGGATACGATGCCCATTGGGATGACCCCGTCGGGAATTGTGCCTTGTCCGTGACCGGTTACAGCCAACTCATGCAATTACTGATTGCCGCCGCCCAACAACTGTGTGCCGGCAAAATCGTCGCCATCCTCGAAGGTGGCTACAGCCAGCGGGCGCTGGCAGCCAGTGTGCATGCCAATCTCTGTCAGCTTGCCAATCACCCCCTGCTGCCCGACAGCCTCGGGCAACGCCCCGGCAATCCACACGGTGCCGATCAAAGTATTGCCTGGTTGCGTGCCCATCACCCCTTGTTACACGACACAAAGGAGATTTTTTCATGACACTTGCGGTGATTGACTATGGCGCCGGTAATTTAGCCAATGTAGTCCGCGCCCTCCAGCACTTAGGGGTCACATTGACCGTTACCAGCGACCCCGCCGTGGTCGCCAGTGCGCCGGCCGTGGTATTACCGGGGGTGGGTGCCACCCTCGACACCATGACCACCCTCAATCGCACGGGGTTGGCCGATGCGATTCGGGGCGCAGTCGCACGGGGCGTGCCCTTCCTCGGGATTTGTGTGGGGATGCAGGTGTTGTGTGACATCAGCGAAGAATTCGGTCCCCATGACTGCCTCGGGATTATCCCGGGTGCCGTACGGCGCTTCCCTGCCACCCTCAAAGTTCCTCAAATCGGCTGGAACCAAGTACGCTATACGGCCACGCATCGCAATCATGCCTTGTTTGACGGCATCCCCGATCAGACTGATTTTTATTTTGTGCATTCCTACTATTGTGCTGTCGCCGACAAAACGATTATCGCCGGCGAGACAGACTACACCCTCGACTTCCCCAGTGTCTTGATCAAGGGTAATTTGGCGGCTGCCCAATTCCACCCCGAAAAAAGCGGCACTGCCGGATTGCGCCTGCTCCGGAATTTCGTGCAGCACATGGCACAGCTAGATTGCGAGCCACAGCATGTTTGAACTCTATCCCGCCATCGACATCCACCAAGGGCGCTGTGTACGCCTGACCCAAGGCGACTATGCCACGGCCAATGTCTATGACGAATCCCCGGCCAATGCCGCCCGACGCTGGGTCGAGGCAGGGGCCACACACCTGCATGTGGTCGACCTCGATGGCGCCAAAGCTGGCTACCCCGTCAACCTCGAGGCCATCGCTGCCATTACCGCGACCGTCTCCATCCCCATCCAATTAGGCGGGGGGATTCGCAGCCACGCAAACGTCGCCACGGTGCGACAACTAGGAGTCACCCGGGTCATCATTGGCACCAAAGCAGTCCAATCACCGGAGTTTGTAGCCGAGCTGGTTGCCCAACACGGCGATGCCATCATCGTGGGCGTCGATGCCCGTGATGGCTTCGTGCAAACGGCCGGCTGGCTGGATGGCTCACAAGTCAGTGCGAGTGATTTGGTGGCACAGATGCGCGAATTAGGGGTCGCTCGGGTGATTTACACCGACATTAGTCGTGACGGCACCCTCAGTGAACCCAATTACGCCGCCACTGCGGCCCTGCTCCACCCCGCTGGCCCCAAAATCATCGCATCGGGGGGCGTGAGCCACGTCGATCAACTGGTTACCTTGGCCCGCCTCGGGATTCATGGAGTAATCGTCGGCAAAGCACTCTATACGGGCGCCATCACACTTCCCAACGCATTCGCATTGCTTGCAAAGGAGTCACACTAATGAGCGACAACAATACCTCCAATATCAGCGCCAAATACGAAGAAGAGCGCAATCGGTCAAGCAACCAATCACAAATTAGTCATTTGCAAGGCCAAATCGACGAATTGCGTCGCCTGCTCCGTGACCAAGGCCAAAAATACCAACTGGCCATCGAACAAGTCCGCAAAAACGACCAAGCCAATGCCGATATGGAGACCCAGTTTTCACGCCAGAGCCAAGAACTCAGCCAAACCATCGATGGTTTTCGGCGTGACATGGGTAGCCTACGCAAAGAATTCGCCAGCACGTTGGTCAAAGTCGAAGACGGCATCCAACCCATTCGTGATATGCAAGCCCAAATCCAAGAACTAGGCATCGCTCGCAAAGACGACCGCGTGTCGGTCGCGAGCTTGATTAATCGCTTGGCCGAAACCGAACAAAAAATCGGCGCCTTGTTTGCATTGGTACGGGAAGCCGATGAACGCTACCGCAGTGTGGTCGCCCGCCTCGAAACCTTCCAGTCTGCCGAAGACACCCGCCGGGCCGAACTGCGCAAAATCCTCGAAGAAGTCCAAATCGAAAAACAACAACTGCGCCGCCAAGTCGTCGAAAACCAACAACTCGTCGCCGACAGCAAATACATCCTCAGCGAACAACAAAGCCGCTTGATTCGCCTCGATGACTTCCGTAGCCAAATCGACAAAGTTACCACCGAAATTCCCGAACAAGTCAAAAACCTCGACTGCAAAATCACCACTATTGGCCAAGAAACCAAACAAGTCGAACGCATCGCCGCTGAGCACTATTTGGCCAATCAACAACGCATCGAAGAAATTCGCCTGCAACAAGAAGAAAAACTTACCAACCTCCAAGATACCGAAGACCGTCAACTCCGCCAAATCACCACCTGGATCGAACGTATTGACACCAATGTGCGCGAACTCGAACAACGCCTCACCCGCACCCACACCCGCCTCGAAAACCTCCAGCATGACCATGCCAATCACTTCAATGACATCGAAACCCGTGAAATGGAATTACTCAGCACAAGTGTCAAAGCTATGCAAACCATGCTCGAACGTATCAAAGCGGAGCGCCCCAATCAACCAGCGCTCGATGGAAAGAGTCGCTAATCATGTTGAAACGCCGCATTATTCCCTGCCTCGATGTCAAGGCTGGGCGGGTCGTCAAGGGCGTCTCGTTCGTCGATCACCGTGACGCCGGTGACCCCGTCGTCCTTGCCGCCTACTACAACGATAGTGGCGCCGATGAATTAGTTTTTTATGACATTACGGCCAGCTCTGACGAACGCAATATCATGGTAGAGGTGGTCGAACGCACCGCCGCCCAGGTCTTTATCCCACTCACCGTTGGTGGCGGCATTCGCACCGTCGACGACATGTACCGCATGTTACGCGCCGGCGCCGACAAAATATCCATCAACACGGCTGCCGTGCTCAACCCGCAACTCATCAGCGATGGTGCCAAGCGCTTTGGCAGTCAATGCATCGTATTGTCGATCGACGTACGGCGCGGGCCGGATAGCGCTGGCGCCCCACAATGGCAGGTATTTACCCACACCGGCGCCAACGCCCGCTCAACCGGCATCGATGCCGTGCAGTGGGCCATTCGCGGCGCCGAATTGGGTGCTGGCGAGTTGGTCATCAATAGCATGGATGCCGACGGCACCTATGGCGGCTACGATATCGCCTTACTGCATACCATTTCGAGCCAAATCAGTATCCCCATCATCGCTTCAGGGGGCGCCGGCACACCACAGCACCTCTATGATGGGTTTGTCCTCGGGGGCGCCGACGCCGTCCTCGCAGCTAGTATTTTTCATTTTGGCAACTATACAATTGCCCAAGTCAAGGCCGATTTGCACAATCGTGGCTTGGCAATGAGGTAGCACCATGCACATCACCGTCCGTTATTTTGCGGCCCATCGTGAGATTAGTGGCGTCCAGAGCGAACTCCTCGACGTCCCCGATACCAGCACCATGGCCGATGTCTGGCAGCTGCTCGAGCAACGCTACCCCGCATTGGTGCCCTCCCGTAACCGGGTGTTGCTCGCTCAAAACGAACGTTTCGTCCCTGCCACGACCACCATCAACGCAGGTGATGTGGTGGCATTTATCCCGCCAGTGAGCGGTGGAAGTACCACACCGCTATTCTTGGTTACCCAGGCACCGCTCGACTCCACCCCGCTGGTGGAATTGGTTGGCGCACCGGGGATCGGGGCGATTGTGACCTTTAGTGGTACGGTGCGTGATCATTTTGGCGAACGGAGCACCGCCCGCCTCGAATACGAGGCTTATAGCGAAATGGCCAGCGCCGTCCTTGCCGATATCGCCGCCGATGCCACCCAGCGCTTTGGGTTAGGCAATGTCGCCATCCATCATCGCATCGGCATCCTCGAAATCGGCGACGTAGCAGTAATTGTGGTGGTGGCCTCTGCTCACCGCGAACCAGCCTTACAGGCCACGGCCTGGATTATGGATCGTATCAAAGAAATTGCCCCTATTTGGAAAAAAGAACACTGGGCCGATGGTGAAAATGAATGGGTGGGACACGAATCTGACCGGCCATCAACCTAAAACTGCCACAAAAAACCGCTCCTCACACGATTTAATGTGTGAGGAGCGGTTTTGTAGATTACGTTACTGCAAAAGTTTTTCGAAGTTGGGTTGGTCGGGTTGACGATTCCATTTGCTACTCAACGATTTGATGGTTTCATCACCAATCCAATACGTCAAGAGCGACCCCAAAATCAGGCCAACGGCACTGCCAATCGCGGCTCCGAGGCTAAACGCCATAATTCGAGAACGTCCTGATTCCATAATTTCATTTCCTCACTGTACCACGACGAGCGGGGTAGCGGCATCCCAAAGGCGTTCGAGGCGATAAAAATCACGCATTTCGTTCGAAAAAATATGCACGACCACATCACCATAATCAAGTAATACCCAACCAGCAGACGTCATACCTTCGGTTTTTGTTTCAAGACCATATTCTTCGGCGATGCCCTCGTCGACCACATCCAGCAATGATTTGAGTTGACGTTCGCTGCCACCACTACAAATCACAAAAAAATCAGCAAACGTCCGCAACGAGCGCAAATCCAACAACATGATGTCGCTGGCTTGCTTTTCTTCAAGGAGCTCGACTACGCGTCGTGCCAATGCCTGTGTATCCATGCCACTCCATTTACCACGAGGTTACTCACCCCGAATATATTCTACCATACTAACAAATCGTATCTGATTTGTAAATAAGTCAACGAAATACCACAATTCGCAAGGCGGTTTGGAGGGGTTCTGGGACAAACATCAATACCACGCCACCAAACATATACACACACAAATTCACCATGTCCGAAGCGCGCAACATGTCGACCCAGATTTGATTCGGGAAGGCTGCCATCACCAACAGGATCATCACACTCAAAAGCACTGCTTGGAGCGCCCCTAACAATGCCCCAATCACATGGTCTATCCATCCCAGCGCAATCAATCCACAATAACGCTGAATGAGTGACGCCATTAGACTTGCGCTCCCACTCACTGCCATCATAATCAACAACACCGCAATCAGCATCGTAACAGCATCATCAGCAATCATACCATGTAACGAATCTGCCACACGTGGCGCGAAACGACTCGCCACCACAATACTCGCGAGTAATCCGGTAACTGCCAGCAGTTGGCGGATTGCACCCCAATAAAATCCGAATGTCGTAAAGAGTACGATGATAGTAATTATTACAAGATCAACAGTGATCATTTGATGCTGTTGCCTCTCTCATCAGCAACGGTATTATGGTAAGTATACCATTTTTTATAGTAAGTAAATCTGATAAAAACACCAGATTCCAATACCTACGCCAATCTAGGCGGCTCGTTGGTTGTGTGGTGGTGCATTGATACGCCCAAGTGCTAAAATTGTGCAATCAATCTGCGATTTTAATTCGTTGTGCAGTTTTGGCGGAAATAATTTTAAATCACCCGTGTGTTTTGGTGCAATAGCAACCGCAGTCGTTGTGTTCCGCTATCGTATGTCACACCGGGTATGCAACGGGTGCAGAGTCGCTCCCCCTTTCTACGTCATTCCATGACCACGGTCGTGGAATCTCCTCCCAATACTACTGCACACGCATTAGATTTGTGTAATTCACCCATTATATGTCAGTATTGCGGTAAATAGACAACGGCACGGTACGTAATATACCGTGCCGTTGTCTATTTATCGAGACGATTTAGTCAACGGTATATTGGCCATCAACCACATCGCCGTCTGCTGGTGGTTTGCCCGAACCATCACCGGAGTTTGCGGCAGTGGCTTGTTGGGTGGCTTGGCCCATCAATTGGGCGAGTTCTTCGCCGGTGCTCTTCATCAACGATTCGTTTTCGTTGCCGATGGCCGTACGCAATTCGGCGATGACGGTACGAATCTTTTCCGCAAGCGTGGCGTCGATTTTGCCAGCCAAATCATTGAGTGATTTTTCGCTGTCGTAGGCCATGCTATCCGAGCGATTCTTGAGTTCGATCATTTCGCGTTTGCGGCGATCGTCCTCGGCATGGGATTGGGCATCACGGACCATGCGCTCGACTTCATCCTTGTTGAGATTGGTGCTGGCGGTGATGGTAATGCGTTGTTCCTTGCTGGTGGCTTGGTCTTTGGCCGACACACTGAGGATACCGTTGGCATCGATGTCGAAGGTGACTTCGATTTTGGGCATACCACGGGGTGCGGACGGGATGCCTTCGAGGCGGAATCGTCCCAAGGTCATATTGTCAGTGGCCAAATCACGCTCGCCTTGCAAGATATGGATGTCGACAGCGGTTTGGCTGTCAGCAGCCGTCGAGAAAATCTCGCTCTTGCGGGTAGGAATGGTGGTGTTGCGCTCGATCAAGCGGGTCATCACACCACCCAAAGTTTCGACACCGAGGGACAACGGCGTTACGTCGAGCAACACCACATCTTTGATGTCGCCGCCCAACACACCAGCTTGGATGGCGGCACCGATGGCCACCACTTCGTCAGGATTGACGCTCTTGTTGGGCTCTTTGTTGGTGAGCTTGCGCACCAATTCCTGCACGACCGGCATACGAGTCGAACCACCCACCAACACCACTTCGTCAAGTGCGCTGGCTTGTAAGCCGGCGTCGCGCAAGGCTTGGATGACGGGGTTCTTGAGGCGCTCGGTCAACTCGGCAGTGAGTTGCTCAAACTTGGCCCGTGACAAACGCATCTGCAAATGCTTGGGACCACTGGCATCAGCCGTGATAAAGGGCAAATTGAGTTCGGTTTCGGACATATTCGAAAGTTCGATTTTGGCCTTTTCGGCGGCTTCTTTGAGGCGTTGGAGCGCTTGACGATCCTTGCCCAAATCGATGCCTTGATCTTTGCGGAACTCGTCGATCATCCAGACCACCACGCGTTGGTCGTAGTCGTCGCCGCCGAGGTGCGTGTCACCATTGGTAGCTTTGACTTCAACCACACCATCGCCGACTTCGAGGACTGACACGTCGAACGTACCGCCACCAAGGTCAAAGACCAAAATGGTTTCGTCTTTCTTTTTGTCGAGCCCATACGCCAACGCGGCGGCAGTTGGTTCGTTGATGATCCGCAACACTTCGAGGCCTGCGATTTTGCCGGCGTCTTTGGTGGCTTGGCGTTGGCTGTCATTGAAGTACGCCGGTACGGTGATAACGGCTTTGGTGACAGGCTCACCCAAATAGGCTTCGGCATCGGCCTTGAGCTTCTGCAAGACCATGGCGGAGATTTCTTGGGGGGCGTATTCTTTGCTGGTGTTGCTCGAGACGATGCGCACATCGTTGCGGCCACCTTGGTTGACTTTGTAGGGCACCATTTCACGTTCTTGGGTGATTTCGTCGTAGGTGCGGCCGATGAAACGTTTGATGGAATAAAGAGTGTTTTCGGCGTTAATGGTGGCTTGGCGTTTGGCGGTTTGACCGACTAAGCGTTCGCCACTCTTGGTGAATGCCACAATCGACGGGGTGGTGCGATTGCCTTCGGAACTAGGGATGACGACTGCATCGCCACCTTCCATCACGGCAACACAAGAATTCGTCGTGCCTAAGTCAATACCAACAATCTTACTCATGGTGTGTAAATACCCCTCTTACAATTATAAATTTGCCGTACAGTCGCATCAGCATATGTGCGTTGATGACGCTGGGTAATTCGCACCTCATCAGTACGAATCCGGTATGTATTAATTGTAGCGAATTCAAACTCATCTGCAATAGCTCGCATATTAGAAATGTGTATGAGTCGTAATAATTGAAAATGGAAAATAGATAATTGAAAACAATACCTACGCCAATCTAAGCGGCGCGTTGGTTATGTGGTAGTGCATTGATACGCCCAAGTACTAAAATTGTGCGATTAATCGGTGAATTTAATTCGTTGTGCAGTTTCGGCGAAAGTAATTTTAATTTACATGTGTGTTTAGGTGCAAAGTAACCACAGTTGTTATATTCCGCGCGCGTATGGTGCACAGGGTAGGCAACGGGTGCGGAGTCGTTCTCCCTTTCCACGTCATTCCATGACTACGGTCGTGAAATTTCCTCATGAGAATACCCCCCGTCGTGTGCGTATCCTATGGCAAGCCTTGGGAGATTCCACGCTGCGGTTGCCAGCGCAACCGGCATGGAATGACGCTAGGAGTGGGATTTTGGCGTAGGTATTGTGAAAATGGAAGCCTTTCATGTCTCGCGCAGGGCACACAGAGCACACAGAGGCGTTTTGTTGATTGATGTGCGCCGACATAATGTCAGATCATGCGATACGCACTTCCAACTTGGCTTCCCGCTTCTGACTTCACAACGCGTCATTCCATGACGGAGGAAGCATTGGGGACGAAGCGCCGGATTGGCACACGCAGACAGTGTTTTTCTCATACAATAGCAACAACAGCATCACAAAAAAGGACACCACCATGCGCATCCTAGTATTGAATGGCCCCAACCTCAATATGCTGGGGACCCGTGAGCCCCACATTTATGGCGCCACCACGTTGGCCGATATCGAACAGGCCTTGACGGCGCGGGCAGCCCAGACCAACGCGAGTGTGTATTGCGTGCAATCGAATCATGAAGGAGTATTGATTGACACCATCCAACAAGAGCATGCGGCTTGCCAAGGCATCATCATCAACCCGGGAGCGTTTACGCACTATAGTTATGCCATCCGCGATGCATTGAGTGCGGTAGCCTGCCCAATTATCGAGGTGCATATTTCGAATGTCTACAAACGCGAACCATTCCGGCATCATTCGGTGATTGCATCGATTGCCACGGGGCAGATGGCGGGCTTGGGATGGCAGGGATACCTGCTGGCGTTGGAGTGGTTGTTATTGACACAATCACATACTTAAATCGCCTCGGTATATATAATTCAAGCCTGCGTGGTATAATGCGCTACAGCGATTGTAACAATCATGATAGGTGGAGTAACGACAATCATATGACACACGAACAGCACAGCAGTACCGGCACCTTTGCCATTGACGAAGTCCGCGAGCTTTTGAAGTTAATCAACGACAGCGACATCAGCGAGCTTTCGATTGAACGTGGTGATGCCCGTCTGCATATTAAACGTGGTCAACCCCAACAAGTGATGATTCACTCACATATGCCCCAAATGAACACCATGACCCAAATGGCCCCAGCGGCAGCTGCCCCCGTCAGCGCCACTGCAACAACACCGGTTGCAGAGCCAGTGATTAGTGGGCACCAAATCACGTCGCCCATGGTCGGGACGTTTTATGCCACGCCCAACCCCAAAGACCCACCGTTCGTGAGCGAAGGGGACATGGTCAAGGTCGGTGATCGCTTGTGTATCGTCGAAGCGATGAAAATGATGAACGAAATCGAAAGCGACATGGCCGGCAAAGTCGTCAAGATTTTGGTCAAAAGCGGTCAACCAGTCGAATACGGTCAAGCCCTGATCATCATCGAACCGAGCGTCTAAATGCGCCAAATTGGCCTCGGTGATTTGTCACACCTGATTGGCACCTTGTTACGCGACCCGTTGCTCAGCGACTTGTGGGTCGAGGCAGAAGTCAGTGCGTTTAGTGCATCACCGGCAGGACATTGGTATATCACCCTCAAAGAGGGCGATATTACCATGCGAGCCAATTGTTGGAAGGGTGTCAATCAACGCCTCAAACGCCCCACGGTCGGCGCGATTGTGCAAGTGCACGGTCGCGTCGATTTTTATGGTGCCCGGGGCGAGGTGCAATTCATCGTCGACGATATCCGTGATGTGGGCATAGGTCTGGCCCAAGCCGAGCTTGAGCGCTTGATGGCGCTATATGCCACGATGGCCAAACACCGTCCCATCCCCGCCATCCCACAACGCATCGGGGTAGTTACGTCGCGCACCGGCGCCGCCTACCAAGATGTATTGACCACCCTTACCCAACGCTACCCGTGTGTCGAAGTGGTCTTTGTCCATAGCGCTGTCCAAGGTGTCGATGCCCCCACCGGTATCGAAGCCGCCCTTGAAGCCTTGTATGGCGAGCCCCTCGATGTGATATTGGTGGTGCGAGGCGGTGGTGCGAGTGAAGATCTGGCGGCGTTTAATAGCGAAATCGTGGCGCGGGCCATGTTGCGTTCGCCCATGCCGATTATTAGTGGCGTTGGCCACGAAACAGATACCACCTTGGCTGATATGGTGGCAGACGTGCGGGCAGCCACCCCCACTGCCGCCGCCGTCAAAGCCACCCCCAGCCGCGCTGAACTCGCACAACACCTGGCCAATCTGCGCTATACCCTCGATTACCACGTCGCCAATCGCTGTGCCGAAGCCGATATGCGCCTCGATGAGTATGCTGCTCGTTTGCACCGCGCCGCCCCTGCCCAACGCATCGCTGGCTACCAACAAAATTTAAATTATGTCAATCAAAGACTTCAACAAGCGCTGCAGCAACGGCTGACGGCGCTCCAAAACAGGGTCGAACGGGGTCATGATCGGTTAACGACCCTCGATCCACAGGCCGTGCTGGCACGGGGCTATGCGATTGTGCGTGATAGTGCGGGCAATATCATCCGGAGCACGCAGGCCAGCCACCCCCAGCAAGCCATCCACATCCAATTCGCCGATGGCCAAATCGACGCCACGGTAACGACCACACAGTAAGGAAGCGACCATGAGCGAACAACCATCACTCGAAGCCATGCTCCGCGAAATCGAAGCAATTGCCGCCCAACTCGAACAAAACACCTTGGCGCTGGATGAATCACTGGCGTTGTATCAACGGGGGGCGCTGTTGGTCGAACAAAGCCGGAGCATCCTGGCCCAAGCCGCCTTGCGCATCAAAGAAATCCAAGCACAATAGATGTAGTGAGGCATGCCTCACACGTGCGATTCACACGAGGTACCAATGCAGTGGTTAACCCTCTCACCAGCGCTAAAAATCGCACTACACCGCAATTATTGGTTTGTGGCAATGATTGGTGTAGCTGCGAGCGAAGCGGTGCTACTGGTACTCAAACCGCAATTCACGCAACAAATCATCGATGCCATCATCCAACACCGCGACATGCAGTGGGCGTTGGCCTGGTTTGCCGTGGTCGCCATCCTCGCGCCGCTGTGTGGGTGGGGGGGCAAAATCATCGCCAGCCAGAGTGGCTGGCAGGCCAGCAATGCCATTCGCAATGCCGTCGGGCAAACGATTTTTCAACAACCCCTCGAGTTTTTTCGCCGTCATGGCGTGGGCGAACTAAGCGAACGCATCGATGCCGATAGTGGCAAATTGCAAGGGATATTTGGCAGTGCCACGGCACAATTCGTCAGTGCCATCGTGCTGATTGTGAGTGTGGGCTACAATACGTGGCAAATCGATATCAGTGTGTTTGGCGCCTTGATGGGGTATCTGGTGATGGGGGTGTTGTTGATTACCTGGACCCAACGCGACAACCATACCGCCTGGGAAGCAGAGCGGGTGGCCGATGCGGCGCTGTATGACACCGTCGAAGAAAACTTCGCTAGTATCAGCGATATCAAAGCCGTCGGCGCCGAGTCGTTTTTGACTGACCGATTGACACCCCGACTCGCCACGTTACTTGATCGCTATCGCACCGCCCGCATGCAAAGCCAATTCGCCGCCATCGGCTCAACGCTGGTCAATGCCACCGGCTGGCTCATCGCCATCGGGATAGGGGTGTGGCGCTATCAGCACCAGCTCGGCTCGATCGGCGATGCGGTGGCACTGCTGGGATATGTCACCTTGATGAGCCAACCTATCGAACATATCCGGGGCATCGTGCAAGAATTCCAACAAGCCCGTGGCGTACTGCAACGCATCGATCAATTAAGTGGCACCAATCAACCAAACGGTGGTACCACACCGCTGGCTAGCGGGCCAATCGCCGTCACCCTCAGCAACGTCTCGTATCGCTACCCGAGTAGTAGCGATTGGGTGATTCGTGACCTGACACTAGCACTCCCCGCCGGCAGTCACGTGGCCTTGATTGGGCGTACCGGCAGTGGCAAAACCACGCTGGGGCGACTCATCAGTCGCATCGAATCTGCCCAACAAGGCACTGTGGCGCTCAATGGTGTGGCGATTGATGAGATCGCCACCGATTCGTTGCGCCAGCAAGTGGCCGTGGTCAGCCAAGAAGTCGATTTGTTTAATGCGACGCTGCGTGATAATCTGACCTGTTTTGCGCCGGGATATAGTGACCAACACGTCATTACGGCCTTGCATGATGCAGGATTAGCCGATTGGTACGCCACCTTGCCGGAGCAACTCGACACGCTGCTCGGCGATGGCGAGCGGGAATTATCGCCGGGGGAGCAACAACTGCTCGCCATCGCCCGCGTGCTGTTGCGCCAACCGGGGCTGGTCATCCTCGACGAAGCGAGTGCCCATATCGACCCCGTGAGTGAGCAACGCCTCAGCCAGGCGCTGAGCGTACTCGCCCAACAGCGCACCGTCATCACCATCGCCCACCGCTTGAGTACCGTGCGGGCTGCCGACATGGTGGTGGTGCTGGCAGAAGGGCAGATCCTCGAAATGGGCGCGCCCACCATCCTAGCCCAACAACCGGACAGCCACTATGCCAAACTCCTCGCCACCAACTTGCAGGAGGTGTTATGAGTATTCCCACGCCCCGTTTCACGGCCAGTATGATTGGCATGTCCCCTGACGCGTATGGGGTTTATACGGTTGGTCGGTTACTCAATACGCTGTTCCCCCTGACTATTTTTTTGATTGAACAGCGCATATTTAACGCACTCGCCCTCACCACCCACAATTGGGTGGTATGGGGCATGTTGGCCAGTTATGTAGGGGTGATTTGTCTGCGCATGGGGGCATTGCTGATGGAGGCATGGGGGGATGTCACCTTTCGCTACCGTATCAACGGCGTACTCCAACACAACACCCTGCACCATGCCCTTTATCAACGGGCTGGCGCCGAGCCGCTACCGGTATCGGCGCTAGAAGCGATTAATCGCTTGCGTGACGATGTCGGCGAAGTCGCCGACTTCCCGCTTTGGTTGCCCGAAGTGATGGGCACCACGCTAGCCGCTGGTATCGCCTTTACCGCCATGGCTGCCATCGATAGCCGGCTCACGCTAATTTGTGGGATTCCGTTGCTGTTGCTGGGGGTGGTGGCCTATCTGATTTGGCCCTATTATCTGCACTATCGCTATGCCGCCGGCGCCCTCGAAGATCAATATACCAGTGTGCTGGGGAGTATTATTGCTGGGGCGCAGACCTTGATTTTGCGCAATAGTGCGCCAGCCGCCTTACAGCGCCTCGACCACATCACCGCGCAACGCCAACACGTCGGCGTGCGCGGCGTGATGCTCCAACAAGCCCAAGAAGCGTTGGTGGGGATTGGCGTGGCTGGTTGTAGCGTGGCGGTCTATTGGTATGGTGGGGCGGCGGTGATGCAGGGCACCATCGGCGTGGGGGATTTGTTGTTGCTCATTAGCGGTCTCAGTGTCATCGTCTGGCTGCCCAACGTGATCGCGACGTTTTTGGGCGATTACGCCCAACAAACCGTCTCGATTGCACGCTTGGCCGCATTTATGCCCGAAGCACCGCTCAACCTGATCCGCCCGTGGCGCTGGTGGCAAGCCACACCAGCCGTCGTGCCGGTAGTCGCCGACCTACCACCCATCCACACCCTGCGGCTCCACAATGTGGGCTATCGCTATGGCGACAGTGCCGGCATTCACGGCGCATCCCTGACGATTGCGCAGGGCACACTCACCGTGGTGACGGGCAAGGTCGGTAGTGGCAAAAGTACCCTGCTCAATCTGATGAGTGGCTTACTGGCACCCCAAGCGGGCGAGATTTGGTGGAATGGGCAACCAATCACACAGCTCGGCGCACCCCATGTCGTCGCCACCACCCAGATTCCGTTTTTGGTGAGCGACACGCTGGCGCACAATATTTTGCTGGGCGCCGATTCGCAGCACCTCGACGACGTAATCCGCGCGAGTGCCCTCGACGCAGATATCGCCCAGTTGCCGAACGGCCGCGACACCGTGGTGGGGCCGCGGGGCGTGCGCTTGTCGGGGGGGCAACGCCAGCGGGTGGCGTTGGCCCGTGCGTTGCTCCGCAACGCTCAAATCCTCGTGCTGGACGATATCAGTAGTGCCGTCGATGTCAGCACCGAAGCCCAGCTCTGGCAGACATTACGGCGCTACGGCAGTGGCACGCTGGTGGCATCGTCGCATCGACCGGCGTTGCTCCAACAAGCCGACCAAATCGTATTGGTCGATGCCGGGCAGGTAGTCGCCATTGGGACATTGGCGCACGTACGCGCCAGCCAACCCCTGATGCAAGCGATTTGGCACGAGGCAACACAGCCTACCTAACCGCCTACGCCCATATACGTCAACAACCCGGTCAAGGTCAGCACACTCAAAATCATCGTGACTACCACCACACCTGCCACAAATTTGGGGCGGGCGTCGAATTCGAGTGAATAAAGCACCATATTGACTGCCGTGGGCATGCTAGCCTGCAGAACGACTACTTTGGTGGCCAGGGGGTCGAGTTGCAACCAGCGTGCCGCCCCATAAGCAATCAGCGGCGATACCAGCAAGCGGATGACCACCGCAATCGAGGTCAAACGATAATCTTCGATGACCGTTTCTTGGGCCAGTTGCATGCCCAACAACATCAACAACAACGGCAAGGTGGCCTGCGACACTAGGTCGATACCGTGCAACACCGACCCCAGCGCGTTGGGAGTATCAAATTGCACGCCCAAGGCACGCAGTAATAACCCGGTCGCCACGGCATAAATGGGGGGCATGCGCAATACTTGGCGCACACCCTCCTTCCAGTCGCTTTTGCCCGCTTGGGCGATGGCGATAGTCAAAGTCTGAGCCATAATCGCTTGGGCAATAAAAAAGAGCAAGGCGCGTTCGAAGCCGGGCTCTCCAAAGGCAAACCGCGCCGTCGGTAAGCCGTAATTGCCCGAATTCATAAACATCGTCACCAGCAACAAGCCCGCACCCGTGCTGCCCGACAATTTGAGCCAGCGGGCAATGAGGTAGGCCACTAGCCCCGACCCCAAACAGGCCGCCACCGAGGTCAGCGAAATCCGCAGGACTTCGGTGCCGGGGATTTGGATTTTGACAATCGTAATAAAAATCAGCGCCGGACTCAAGGCATACATGCTGATACGATTCAGTGAACGCGTATCAATCGGCAAATACCGCTTGAGCAAATACCCGATACCCACCACCACCACAATCGGCAACAACACCTCAATAAAGGCCTTGATGAGCATCGATACGCCTATCTTTCTGGCATGTCCAAAAAACCACCCACCAACTTACTTTGTTACCGCCCCAAAAATCATTTCGTCTATCAACCGCTCGACCGGCGCATGATCGTCATACAACACCACGTCACCCCGTTGGTTCGAAAGGAATGGGAAGCCCTGCACCTGCGCCATTGTCGTGCGCAACGCCGGCTGATTGATTTGTTGGTAATTGACTGCAAAATTAGCCGCCCCATCGCCGATATGCTGCATCGAACCAACCAGCATCCAATTGCCAAATTGGGCCGTTTCGAGCACAAATACGTTGGGGAACACTTCCAGCATCGTGGTTGCCAATGTTCGAGCCAAACGAGTATCCCCATCGACCCCCAGCCCGGCATTCAATACCACTACCCCATTGGGAGTCAGATGGTCACGCACCATGCGAAAAAACTCGACGGTCGTGAGGTGAAACGGGATGTAGGGTTGGTGATAGGCATCGACCCCAATCACATCATACTGACCGCTTTGGGCAGCCAACCAAGTGCGACCATCGGCCACGTGCACATGGTAGTTGGGATTGCCTCCAGCTACCGCACTATCCCGCATGCCAAACGACGTACGGGCCACATCGACGATTTGCTGGTCGATTTCGACGGCATCAACCACTGCATCAGGACCATATATCGCCAAAAACTGATCAGCCGCCGTGCCCGCACCCGCCCCAAGCAACGCCATCCGGCGCACTTGGTCAGGATACATGTCGGGCAACACGTAGGGCGCCACCACAAAATAATCCCACGGGCCACCACCCGTCAACAAATCACGGGTATCGCCACTCTGGGCGTAGCGCTGATTATAGACCGAATGCACGGCCAAGCCTTCGTTGAGCAACAACAAGGTTTGCGGGCCGGCCGTGGCATCGACTCGCTCGGCCACTTGGATGATGTTGTTAGCCGATTCGACGGTCGAAATTACTTCGCAGCCGCTACACCCCGCAGCCAAACTAGGCGGGCCAGCAATCAGGCGCCACAACAACAAACCGGCGACGAGGAGCAAACCCAACAGCCGGCGCCAGCGCTGCGTCAACCAAGCTGCCAACACAATCAAGCCGGCAGCGATAATGAGCAACGCCTGGGTCGAACCAAATTGGGGGATGAGCCACAAGCTGGTCAAAAACGTTCCTATCAGCGACCCCACCGTCGCCAAGGCCGACAAGCGCCCCAACAAACCTCCCACCACGGCGGTGTCGGTTTGGCGCAACGCCAAGCGCGCTGCCAACGGCGACACCGACGCCAGCAAAATCACCGGCGCCGCAAACAAAATCAAGGCCGCCCCCAGTGCGCCAATAAAGCCTCCCACGGCTAATTGTTGCAAAGCCACCCGCGCAAACGAAATCACTGGCGGCGCAATCGGTGCAATCACGGCGGTTGCCAAACCGGCATACCAAATCACGCGCGCCAGCAGATCGGCATCATCGGCGCCGCCAGCATCGGCCCAGCGCCCACCCAAATGATACCCAATCGCCAAATACAACAACGTCATACCAATCACCGCCGCCCAAATCGGCTGCGACGTGCCAAAGGCCGGCGCCAACAAGCGCGGCGCCACCATTTCGACGGCCAACGTACCGACACCTGCCAATGCCACCGCGATTTGGACGCGGCCTAACTGCAATTCGGCCATAATTACCGCCCTACTGCCGAGCGAATCAGGCTTTCCAAGACCTGCAACAACAACATGGCCACGATGGGCGTAAAGTCGAGTCCACCCATGTTGGGCAATACACTGCGCAACGGTCCCAACACCGGCTCGGTGATGTCGCGCAAAATCACGGTGATGCGCATCGTGCCCGGCTGATCGATCCACGACATAATTACCCGACCAATGATGGCGTACGACAAAACTTGCACGAACAACATCACAAAGCTCACAAGATATCCTGTCATGACTTCCTCCCTATTATTAATAATGAAAAAACTACTCTGCGAGGCGAATCCGCACGGCGGCGGCATGGGCATGCAGCCCCTCGGCATCGGCCAGCAAGGCCGCCGCTGGCCCGATCCGGCGCAACGCATGCTGATTGAGTCCAATCACCGAAATGATTTTGCGGAAATCGTCGACATTGACCGGCGCCGCATAACGCGCCGTGCCCCCCGTCGGCATGATATGCGACGGACCGGCGATATAATCGCCCAACACTTCAAACGATTGCTCACCGATGAATACGCCACCGGCATTGCGTACCCAACCCAGATAATCCCAAGCGTGGTCGATGAGCAAACACAAATGCTCGGGGGCATAGGCATTTGCCACCGCAAACGCCGTGGTCAAATCGGGGACGACCACGATGCCACTGCGCAACATCAACGTCTCAGCGGCACCACTATTGTCGGGCAGGGCTGCCAATTGGCGCGCGAGCTCGGCTTTGACAGCCTGTGCCATAGCCATGTCTGTGGTCACCAAAATCGCCGCGGCTTGGACATGTTCGGCTTGGGCCAACAAATCCGCCGCCACATAGGCCGGATTGGCGTTGGCATCGGCAATCACCAAGGTCTCGGTAGGGCCTGGCAAGCTTTCGATGCCGACGGCACCATACACCATGCGTTTGGCCAGCACCACAAACAAATTCCCCGGGCCCGCGATTTTGTCGACCCGCGCCACTTGCTCCGTGCCAAAGGCCATGGCGGCGATGGCTTGGGCACCACCGATGCGCAATACCTGGTCGACGCCGGCCACATAGGCCGCCGCCAACACGATATCGGCGATTTCGCCACTGGCCCGTTGTACCGGCGAACAGACGACAATCTGCGCCACCCCCGCCACGCGGGCCGGGATGGCTGCCATCAGCAACGTCGACGGCAAGGGCGCACTGCCACCCGGCACATAAATCCCCACCCGTTCCATCGGCACCACCAGCTGCCCCATGGTGCCTTCGCTAGTGACATCCATCCACGACTGATGATGTTGTTTACTATGAAAATTGCGAATCTGGTCGGCCGCCAATTGCAACGCCTGTTGCAATTCTGGCGGTTGGGCCTGCCAGGCCGCCAAAATCCGTCCGGGCGGCACCAGCCACTGCGCGGGGATATGGCCATCGAGGCGCTGGCTCCAGTCAGCCACGGCACTATCACCCCGCTGGCGCACATCGTTGACAATCCGCTCTACCACTTGCGCCGGCGTCAAACGCTCACCCACCCGCGCCGCGATGTTGTCGAGGAGCGCTTCGGTGACTTCGACTTCGTCGAAAGGCACCCGTTTGAGCACACTGGCTTGGGCGGCAGCCAGATCGGTATATATCGGAATCGGCATCAAATCCTCCTTGGGGTGGGGTACGACTAGGCTAATTCTTGGACGATGCGCGCAAAGGTTTCGCTCTGAGCGGTAAAGTAATAATGTGCCGGCATCACCGCTATCGCATCACCACCGAGGGCTCGTAAATGGCGGACCGTGGCAAGCACTTGCTCTTGGGGGATAACCATGGTCACCATATAAATGCCGTCGCTGCCGTTTTCACGGGGCCACACCGGCGCGATGGTCGGGCCTTGGGCGCCAGCAAATTCGGGGCGGGCCACGATGCGTTGCCCCACATCGGCCACCGATGTGCCCGCAATATTGGCGGTAATCTGCACCACGGCCCGGGCCCGGCGGCGCGCTTCGACCATCTCGAGGATGGTCTGGATAGTGGCCATCGCTTCGGGTGATTGGCGCAACACCCGCCGTGAGGCGATGATGCAGGCTTGTGATTTGAGGATAGGGCCACCGACGATTTTGAGTTGGTTGTCACGCAATGTCGTGCCAGTTTCGGTGATATCGGCGATGATATCGGCATAACCGAGCCCAGGGGCGGCTTCGGTGGCACCTTGGGAATCAATAATCCGAAATGAATTAATCCCATGGCTTTGACAAAAACGCCGGATCAAGGCGGCGTATTTGGTGGCAATCCGCAACGTCCGCCCCGAGGCGTGCAATTCTGCGGCCAAATCGGCCAAATCACGCCACGAGCGCACATCGATCCAGGCTTCGGGAACGGCCACCACCAATTCACAGCGGCCATAGCCCAAATCATCGTGGATGACCAACAAATCTTCGCGGTCGCCCCGTAATTCCTCGACCAAATCGAGGCCACTGACGCCGATTTCAATTTCGCCGTCAGCAACTTTTTCGACAATATCTGCCGGGCGGTGGAGCAACACTTCGACCCCCGGCAAGGCGGCAATCGCTGCCGTATAGCGGCGTGGATTGGGGCGGACGATGCGCAAGCCACAGCTATCAAAAAAACTCATCGTCCCGTCGTACAAGCTCCCTTTGGAGGGAATGGCAAACCGCAGTGGCATGATGTTATTCCCCTTCGACGCCAGTACGTTGGCGCCACCAATCAGTCAAGGCTTGTTCCCACGACGTCTTGAAGAAACTATCGGCATAACCGGCATAGCCGGCAATCCGACCGTGGTACCAGGCATGTAACGCCGCCATCCCGCCCGGTTGTTGCATCTGGGCCAGCCACGCCACGATACCGTCAACGGCACCGTCGAGTACTTGTTGGCCGTCGTGGGCGCTGGCGAGGCGCGGGTCTTCGCCCAGCACCGCCCACTCACGGGGGTGGAGCGGGGCATCGCCTAGTTGATCGAGGCGCACCAAATCGGGACGCAACGCCAGGGTCTGGGCTGTTTCCCAGCGCCCGGCGTGATCGAGGTAGTCTTCGTTGACCACTGCCGCAGGGGGCAAGGTCAACACCTGTAAGCCACTTTTTTCATACATGGCGAGGGCTATTTTCATCAACTCAATTTCGTGACCTTGGGCATAATGGCCACTCACGAGGATGACGGTATGGAAACCAGCGCCCGCCAGACTGTCAAGCATGTCATTGACCATGGCCACAAAGGTGGCGGTTTTGACGGCCAGCGAAAAGCGGTGGGGCAGGGTGGTCATCGGCCACCATGTCATCGGCAACAACACGCCGCCGGTGCGTTGCACCACATGTTCGGCCACATATTGGGCCGCTATGCCATCCATCCCTAGTGGCAAATGTGCGCCGTGCCATTCGAGCGCGCCCCACGGCAGGATAGCAATCGGGGTGGCGGTCATGATTTGAGCGAGGGTATCGGGGTGCAGGTCGGTGTAATGGCCCCACTTGAGTTGTGTCATTAGTTTATTCCTCACGAGAATGCATGCGCAAGCGCAACAAGGCATACAACGCTTGATTAATCGGGGTAGGCACGCCTAATTCACGGCCTTTGGCCACAATCGCGCCACTCAAGGCGTCGGCTTCGATGAGGCGACCGAGCACGAAGTCACGTGCCATCGACGAACGGGCAGTTGCCGGCATGGTACGGGCAATAGTCAGCGCTTGGGCGACGGGGTCTGCGGCAAAGGTAATGCCATCGGCTTCGGCTACCAATTGCGTTTCACGCAGGGTTGCCGTCAACAACGCCACCGCTTCGGGGTCAGCCAGGAGCGGTCCCATCGCCGCGCCACTCAACGTATTGACGGCACTCATCGCCGCCACAAATATCGCCTTGCTCCAGACCGCCGTCCGTCCATCCGCCACCAACGTGGTTTGGATGCCCGCATCGCTACAGGCTTGGGCGAGGGCCTGCGCCAACGGCGCTGCCACCAGCGGCGCCAACGGACCATAGGTCAGGCGCACCGGCTCGATGCCACTTCGGATAACCCCAGGCGCTTCGATACTCAGTTCGCAATAAATCAATCCCGCCAAGGTGCGTTCGGCACCATACAGGGCTGCCACTTGGGCATAGGCTTGGATGCCGTTTTGCAGGGTCAAAAACTGCGTCCGCGGCCCTACAAGTGGTGAAGCGTGCGCCAATACGGCGGCCAAATCATAGTTTTTGGCAGCCACAATCACCACATCTGCCACCCCCACCATGGCCGGATCTTCACAAATCAAGGCCGGACGCGCCAGCCACGACTCGCTGGCTGTCTGCACCGTCACCCCATGGGTCTGCATGGCGTGGGCATGCGCACCACGGGCAATCAAGGCGACTGGATGCCCAGCCCGACTCAAGCGGGCGCCGAGATAGGCACCCACCCCGCCGGCACCCAAGATTGCAAATTTCATAAAATCACCGTCAGGCGTTGGTAGGCGTCAAACATCGTCATACGGACAATTTCGCCTTGTTCGCGCCATTGCACTAGGCCGGCGGCTTCATCGTCACCATTCACCACTAGCGGTACGAGGTTGCGTTTTTGGGCATCACGTAGCTGTTGGAACAAACTCCGCTCGCGCATTTCGCACACTGCCACCACCCCCAACGCCCGCATGCCATGGGCAATATGCAGGGCATAGGTATAGGCGTCGGTCTCTTGGGGGATGACCATCACCCCTTGGGCCCGCGGGAATTGCGGGGTAGGGGCCGCCAGCACTACCCGCTCGAGGCCATAGGCAAAGCCCACGGCGGGGGTGGCTTGTTTGCCACCCAAGGCAGTTACTAGCTCGTCGTAGCGCCCACCACCGCACAGCTGTAGGCCATTGGGAGCGTCGATTTCGAACATCATGCCGGTGTAGTAATGCAACCCCCGTCCCAAGCCAAAATCGAGGGTGACGCGGTCGCTATCGACCCCATGCAACGGCAGTAATTTAATCAAAGCCTGCAACTGTGCCACGCCGGGGTCGGGCAAATCATAGCGGGTAATCAGCTCGATCAAGGCGTTGATGGCGATGTGAGGGGTAGCGCGGATGGCACTCAGTTCAGCCAAAAACGTAATCGCCCGTTCGACCGTGGCATGTTGGTCGCTGGTACGCATAGTGCGCACCAAGCGCCGCACGATTTCTTCGGGGGGGCGCGTGCCAAACTGCAGATTCACACCAATCGAACGCAAGGTGTGGAGCAAGAGTTCTTCGGCTTGGGCATCGTCGAGCCCCGCCAAAATCGCCGTATCGAAGCCTTGGCTCTCGCCGTCCATTTCGCGGAGCAGGGCATCGCGCACGGCGTCGACGCCACGCGTGCGCATACGCTCGAGGCTCCAGGTCAGCACACTGCGGGTGCGTTCACTCAGCCCCAACGAACCGAGCAGACTGCGAATGATGCCGATATGGCCCAGATTGACATGGAAATCGGTGATGCCTACTTGCGTCAGCCCGGCGCAAGCCAAACCGAGGATTTCGGCATCGCCACGGGGCGACGGCGCGCCAATCATTTCGACCCCTAGTTGGGTAAATTGGCGCCAGGTACCGCGCTGTGGGCGCTCGTAGCGAAAGACGGGGCCGGTATAACAGAGCCGCAACGGCAAAGGGTGGTCGGCAAATTTATTGGCATTAAAGGCTCGGAGCACCGAGGCTGTCCATTCGGGACGCAGGGCCAGATCACGGCCATTGAAGGGAAATTCGTAGATTTTGCCGACCAGTTCCTCGCCTAATTTGCGCATATACAAATCGCGATGCTCGAGGATAGGTAAATCGATGGCCTGATAGCCATGCAGGGCCAGTAATTGCCCTATTTGCTGGGCAATATGTTGTTGGCGCGCCCAATCTTCGGACAAGATGTCACGCATCCCACGAACTGCATCGACGATTTGGTCCACGAGGTTACCTCTTTTGCAAAAAACTCCTATGGCTATTTTAACACGCCCCACCGGCGGTAGATTGGCTTGCGCAGGGGATCTTCTTTGGCTCGCACAGGGCACGCAGCGCACGCAGAGATATGCTCGATGCTCGCACAGGGCACGCAGCGCACGCAGAGGCAACCCAACGTCATTCCATGACCATGGTCGTGGAATCTCTACGGCTTGCCACATGATATATGCCTGTCTATGCCAAATACCCAGTGTCTCACGCGGAGGCACGGAGGCGCGGAGTTTTTCTGCATTTTCAATTTTCAATTTATCTCGCACAGGGGCATGCAGAGGACACGTGCATGGCGCCATGCAATGACGCCATG